>NZ_PVBJ01000025.1:0-19296 GCF_002968565.1 Neorhizobium sp. T25_27 | reverse complement strand
GCTTCATGCTCCGTCACCATCCGAACGGCGCGGGCGCGGACTTCAGGAGAGAATTTGTTCGTCGTCTTGCTTGTCATAGACCCTACTTCTCACGAGTTGGGGTCTCCGGCCAAGCCGGGGCGGTTCAGATCGACTGTTCGATCGAACCCTTCTTGGCTTCGTTGCTAAAGGCCATCATGCCCTTAAAATGTTCAGGCGATAACTCTGCGTAGTTCAGTCGCTGTGTCATTCTTTCACCCGTTCCTTTGAAAACTGTGTTGCAGCTGCACGCCGAAGCAGGTTCCACGCATAGCCGAGCAAATGGTCATTCACAGGCGGACGCGGGTATAGCTATACATCTGTTTAGGAGATGGCAGAGGCGTCCTCGATCTGTGACCAATTTGCTATATTGGCGTGCTGGCAAATGTTGCAAACACAGCAAAACAACTCGCTCCCGCGTATCGGGATAGCGGACATGACCTAACCTATTTGCCTTGACGCGACTTCAGTGAAGATGGAGAATCGGCTAACAAAGGCCCGTCTTTCGGAATTTGTTCGATTGAAACGTGCTATCCAGACGGTATTAAGTCTGGATAGACCACGACGGCCCTCTCAAAAGCAGTTCCTCGCCCCAAAATCGAATTTGGAAACCTCTTCTGGAATGACGCCAAAACGGCCTGCCGATTGAGCTCAATGCTATGGATGCAATGCATACGACATCTGAAACACCGAAAGCGATACAAATTCGAACACGAATTTCCGAACCGGATGAAATACGCGTCGATATCAGTGATTGCGGCCTTGGATTTGAACCGGCTATGGCGGAAAAAATATTCGAGGCGTTCTACACCACCAAGGCCAATGGTATGGGTGTTGGCCTTTCGTCAGCCAAGCCGTTATTGAAAGCCTCGAAGAGCGTTTATGGGCCTCCCGGAACGATAAGCAAGGAGCCACGTTTTCGTTCATACTCTGACAAACATCGGAGGAAGCCGCGAGTCCCGCCGCAAAAGCGGTACAAGCTCTCGGAGAGTCTTCAAACAGCGCGTAAGTCGTAGGTATGAGCGGTATGACAAATTCACCCCTGATATCGATCGTTGACGATGATCAATCGGTCAGGGAGTCCTTGCTCGATCTTCTTGAGGTGTTTGGATACACCGTAAAGACGTTTGCATCCGCACATGAATTCCTTGAGTCGTCGGCAATTCCGAACACCCATTGCCTCCTTCTGGATATCTCGATGCCCGGCATGGGAGGAGTCGATCTCAATCATGAACTTAAGCGGCGGGAGATAGAAATTCCCGTGGTCTTCATGACAGGTCAAGCTCAGGACGCTGTGATCAACGAGGCCAAGAAGGCTGGCACATGCCTTTTCAAGCCTTTCGCCAGCAAGGAACTGCGGTCTGCGATCGAACTTGCGGTCAATCCCTGATAGCCGCGAGCCGGGATAAGAATGGGAGTGGAAATTCACGCTGTTCGCCGTTGGCTGTCTCCGTGCGCCACCCGAGGGATAAAGGTCACAAATCGTCAATTGGCAATGTAAAGGTGAATGTCGCGCCCCGTGGCTCGGTTTTATCCACCCAAAGCTGTCCACCATGGGACTCCACTATAGACCTGCAGATAGCTAAACCCATTCCCATTCCTTGTCCTTTTGTCGTGAAGAACGGTTCAAATATTCTATCTGGATTTTGAATGCCCAATCCGTTGTCGATGACTTGGACCTCGATGGAGTTACTTTTCCTGGACGCCAGCACCTTAAGCGTCCGGTTCGCCGGGACCGGCTCCAGAGCGTCGAATGCATTCCGGACGAGATTTACAAGAACCTGCTGGATTTGAACACGATCTATAAGGACGAAAGGTAGCTCACCTTCGCTATCAATTTCCATGTGTACATTCCGCCGCAAAGCTTCCTCGCCCATCAACTCCCTTGCTTCCGCGAGAACTGAATCGAACGATTCTTTTCGCCTTGCATCGTTGTTGTGCTTGAACAAGGCGCGAATACGGTTGACGACCTCGGTGGCCGTCCCCGCGCTTCTTGTCACGCGTTCAAGTGCTCTCTGCGCGCGTTCGATATTTGGGGGATCTGCCGAGAGCCATTGTTGGCAAGCATCAGAACTCGAAACCAGCGCTGCCAGTGGCTGACCGACCTCATGCGCAATTGATGCAGTGAGCTCTGCCAGGCTAGCCGCTTCACTTGCTCTAGCGAGATTGCGTTGCGCTTGCCCCAACTCTTCCTGAGCGCGTACCCAATCGTCAATGTCGAGGCATACTCCGTTCCATTGTATGATTGTTCCGAGTTTGTCACGCATCGCCGATGTTCGTGTTTCCATCCAACGATATTGACCGTCGTAACGCCTCAGTCGGTGCTTGAGTACGTAGGGCTTACCGGTTGCCAGCGAGTGACCGTATCTTTCTCGGACGAGCGGCAGATCATCGGGGTGAATGATCGCCTCCAGAGTACCATCGAGACGAGTACTGCCGAGACCATCCTTATCTTCAAGACCGAAGCCCAGATACTCACGCAGCTTCTGACTTCGGTAAATCGGCTTGCCGTCAGGCGTGGCGCAGTAGATCATCGCAGGAAGAGTTTCCACGAGCTGCTGGAGCGATTGTTCGCTTTCCCGAAGCGTCTTCTGCACGCGCATTTCGTCATCGACATCAATCGCTAAACCGTACCACTCCGTTATTTTCCCATCGCCATTTCGGAGTGGCTCGAACCGTCCATCTGTCCATCGATAAATGCCATCTCTTCCGCGCCGACGATACCGCGTGAGAAAGACCGTGCCGTTCTGGATCGCCTCCGCAGCGCTGGCTTTGACTCCGGGAGCATCTTCAGGATGAACGAGCTCCATCGCCGCCGCGCTCATTTCCGCAAAGGTGGCCGTCGTAAGGCCAAGTTCTTCGAGGTACCGCTTGCTCACATATGAAATTTCGCCTTCTGGGGTCCAGCTACATACGCGAACGGGAAGAGCATCTATCAGCTGTTGTAGATGCCATTCGCTGCGTACCAGAGCCTCTTCGATACGAACCTGATCATCGATATCGTGACAAAGCCCGCACCATTGAAGAATTTCACCATTCCTTCCGCGCAAGGCCTCGGCCCGACTGGACATCCAATGATAGGCTCCGTCGAACCGACGAAGGCGGTACCTAGAAGAAAATCCTTCACCGGTTTCAAGCGATCTTGTAATTGCAACTTTGAAATTGGACCTGTCTTCGGGATGTATGGCCGTCTCGATCATGGCGTCCAAACGAGATAAACCAGGTTTGGCGATTTTCTCCACCGGTATGCCCAAATAATCGACCATCCTCGAATTGAAGAAATCAGGTTCGCCGTTTTTCGAAAGCCGCCAAAGATTGCTGGGAACGACATTGACCAGTTCCAGCAGCTCCTTTTCACGCTCATGCAAAGCGTCCACCGTTTTTCGATCAACATCGAGGTCGATTGATGTCCCGTACCAACCGGCAATTTTTCCGTGCTCATCACGAAGCGCTCGAGCAGAACTCCGGGCCCATGCGTACCCCGTCTTTCTTCTAATGCGGAACTCCGCAATAAAAAGCGCCCCCGTCGTCAACGACCGCTGCCAGTTTTCAGTAACGGTCTCATACTCATCGGGATGTAGAAGAAGCCGCCAGGCGCTATAACCTTCGTCACATGATTTGTTCAGTTCAGAGGGCGTGTGTCCCAGAGTGGCTTGCGTGAACGGCGGAAGGTAAATCCACCGGCCCTGAGCATCGAATGCCCACCCGTTGCCAAATAGGTTCTCTATGGTCTTTGCCGCAGTGATCGGATCGATGTTGGACGCTTCCGAACCGGACTGCTCGACAACAGATTGCAAGCCCTTGCCAACCAACTGACTGACCTCGACACCCGGAACAGGAGGTGCCGTCCTGATCTTCGTCAATCGATAGGTTCCGTCCTCCTGGCGAAGCCGAAAGTTCGTCACCTGTGTGACCTCGGTCCAAAAGGCGCGCGCGGATGCGAACATTGCGTCCTTCTGATCATCCTCGCGAATGAAATCTGGCTGGGCGAACACGCCCTCGCCTGGATCCCTGGGGAGTAAATTTCTGCGTGCTGAATGCGAAGGCCCAACTTGCGCGGCAGATAGAAATCCCGATGATTTCCCTTTGACGACCAAGACGGTGCACAGCGCGGCCGCCAACAACTCCGCCAAGGCGGCCGCGGCCCCTCCCCTTTCTCCTCCATAATTTAGCACTATCGCCGTCGTGCCCAGAAAGCACAGCAATAGCAACGATACCCCGACCCGGAAAGGCAGCCCATCAAGGTAGAGAAACAGAGCTACGAGAAACGGTAAGAAACCGAATACGGTATGGACGCTCCAGAACGCTGACAGTCCGACCAGTGCGAGTGCCGTCAGAAATATAAAACGTCGTACCGTCAGCTCAACCATCCCAGACTTCTCTGTTGCCGATCAGACCTACGACCTTCGCATCTCGGCGTTTGCTGCAGCCAACGGAGAAAACATGTCCGATATCTCGTCGCCCCGACACAATAATCAGCCGACTGCATACCTTAGCTTGGCTTTCTCGACCAGCCAAGCAACTGGTTGCCCACAACACAGGTCATTAGCGGGAGCAAAGAAACGCGTAGCACTATTTCACGAGGCAATTGGATGTGCCAAGCACTTAATGTTAATGCGAGCGTCGGATGGTCGCCGCGACAAAGTCGGTCAGGAGTTGCATACGCAGATTTGGCATTCGACCGAAAGCATGGAGTGCTCGAAACGGGAGGCTCTCCAGCTTGCAGCCTGGAAGAACGATAACGAGGGATCCATTGTCGATGTCGTCCTGCACTATCCTTTTCAGCACGTGCGCTGCTCCAAGCCCCCTTTTTGCTGCCTCTATGATCGCGGTGGCGGAGTCCAAATCGAGCCTGCCTCGAGGATGAACCTCAAGGCCGTCGGCAAAGCGAACGGGATAGGGTCGGCCCCGGACCGAATATCGTGCAAACGGCAACTCGCGAAGGTCCTCGACCACTTCGACGTTTCCGTAGCGTTCTATCAGTGACGGTGCCGCTACCAGGACCATGTCGAGGTGAGCAAGCGTTCGGGACATCAGCCCGTTATGATTCGCATGACCGACACGAAAGGCTATGTCGTAGTTGTCACGCAAAATATCCACATGACTGTCGGTCATGCCTATCTCGAGCGAGATTCCGGGATAGGTCTGCATGAAACCGCTAAAAATTGACCCGACCAGAAGCCGCCCCATTTCGCCGGGAAGGCTTATACGCAAATGGCCGAAGGTCGCTCCATGAGATTGCACTACGTCAGTTGAGCTTTCTATTTCCTGGAGCAGAGGCATCACTTTTTCATAAAAGGCTTCTCCCTCAGGGGTTAGCGTCAAAATGCGAGTAGACCTGCGAAACAGCTTCGCCCCCAGCAAGACTTCAAGACGGGAGACACTTTTGGAAGCTGACGACGGCGTCGCCCCCAGACTTTTGGCGGCCGCACTGAACGAACCCGTTTGCACAGTCCGGACAAATGTCACAAGTCCGGTTGTTTCCGACAATAGACCTTGCATCGCTGTCAGCCTCGTTCAGCCGTTGCATATTTTAGGATTACCCGGCGTGGTGCGCCGGCGGAAACTCGCCGTGCAGGACGCCCTGCTTCTTCTGGAGCACTCGCCGCAAGGAATGACATCGGGACGCAAAAATAAGACTATGGCAGATACGCATGAGGAATCGCCGGTTTGGTGAACGCCTCCTTGGAGATAACCTCATTTTTTGAGAGTTTTACCGTGAAGGCGGAAAAGGAGATGCGCGATCTGTATCCGAGGCTCCGTGAATTGCTCTTTGGTGCCGATTTGAGCCGCAGCACGAATAACGCAGAATATGTGGCCGCCTCACAATTTTCCACTGAACGGAAGTTGGGGTTGTGGCGAGCGATCTCGGACTCAGAAAAGATGGATCCGATTGGAAAGCTCTGGGACTGAAGCTTTATTATTTCTTCGGTGAATCGGCAGGAAGAGGCGTGAAAGCCGTTGCCTTGGGTACCTCCGCAGCAAGGAAATCGACGAAAGAACGGACAGCCGGAAGTAGCCCGTTCCGGTAAGGTATCAGCGCGCTCATGCGAGCATCGGCTGCTATCCAGCCAGGCAGAATCTGACGAAGATTGCCTGCTTCAATTTCTTCGCGACAGATGTATCCCGGAAGCGCGGCAACACCCAGGTCAGCACAGGCTGCTTCTTTGAGCGCGATCATGTTGTTGCTTAGAAATCTCGGCTTGATCGGAATGTCGATTTCTTGGTTTGCAGGCCCCCTCAAACGCCACACATCCGCACCATGGCGATCCATCGACAGGGTCGAATGGCTTGTCAAACTCTGCGGTTCGGCTATCTCGCCAGCCACTTTCAGATATTCGGGACTCGCAAAAATATACCACGGGACGCTAGCTATCCCTCGCTGAACGAGCGTGGAATCCTGCAGCGACGCGACATGCCCCCTGAGAGCCAAGTCAAAACCCTCACCCACCATGTCGACAAGCCTATCGGTGGCAATTTCAACTATTTTAACTTTCGGGTATCTGTTGAGAAATATCGGTATGAGATCCTTCAGCGCAAACTGGGCTATCTCCACGGCTGTCGTCATCCGGATTGTACCGCTCGGCTCCACCAGACGTTGGCGGACAAATTCCTCGGCCAGATCGGCACTCTGAAGCAATTGTAAAGCGTACTGATAAAACTCGGCGCCGACGTCCGTCATCCCAAATCGACGAGACGTACGATTGATCAGCCTGATACCAAGCGATGTCTCGAGTTCGCGGACGCGGTGGCTGAGCGTGGACTTCGGCACCCGCAAGCTTCGGCCTGCGGAAGTAAATCCCCCGCGATCAACCACTTGAACAAAGAAGTATACGTCCTTGAGATCAAGCATCAGCACTTACCATCATGAATCATCTGCGCGGGTCCGTTCTGCGCGGTTGAACGCCCCGGATACTCCGGTGAGAACATTCGACATCGACCCCTCGAAGTTCGATCGGCAAGACCATGACACCATCGTCGCATCTCTTCGAATACGCCTGCCTTTCGATCGTCGTGTCGCTGACGAGAAAACAGCCACGGTTTTTGCCGGACAATCTGCACCCTTGCAGTATGGATTACCCCAAGATGCACGAAACGGATCTCCAGTTAGTCGAGGATCAGTGACTGCCAAACGCTGATCGAATGGTCTGGATCAGGTCGGCCCTCGCCTGGGCCGAAACAATTGGTTCGCCGCTGTTTGCCTGCACAGCTCGCGCCTCGCTCATTCGGCAACTTAAATCATCGAGAATCGAAGGCCGGCTCAATATCAGCTTTTCAAAATCAAGCTTATCGATCTGGAAGAACGTGATGCGCGTCAAAGCCTTGGCCTCGTGGAACTCGGGTTCTCCGCTGACAACACTCCTGGCTCCCAAATAGTCGCCCGGCGCAAGCCGGGTAATTTCCTCGCCATCGTCGTTCAAGGTGACGATCCCGGTATTGATCAAAACGAGAGTTTCGACTTTTTCACCCTTGGTGACAATTGTTGAACCGGCGGCAGCCTCCCCGCGCTTTGATGAAGCGGCAATAACCGCCCGCTCTGGGGCGGTCAAGCCTGCAAAAAGTGGAGCGGAATCAAACAGCCTTTCGACCGATATGTGTGCTCGTTCCAACGCGTCTGAACCTTCGAATATCTGAGTTCCGGGAGGTTTCGCCAGCATCAGGCCGTTCGAATTGCAATGCTGGTAAATCAGGTCGATCACTTCGTTCCGGGCCAAACCGCGCTGTGCCGGACCCGTCACCCGAAACTGAAGTTCTATCTCGATCGCAGTCCCGTTGATTCCGACAAGGGCCGCCGTTGGGGGCGGTTCATGGACAATCCCATTACAGCTGTTCAATGCTTCGTGCAAAATGTCCACGACGAACTTTGGCCTCGTGTTCGGAACGATTCTGACAGGAAGCAAGATCTGATGATTTTCGTCGGGCTTGCTTACGTTCGTCAGCCCCTGTTTGGCCAGGACACTGTTTGGTAGAACAACCAGATTATGCATGCCGGTAAGAATATAGGTGGAGCGCCAGTTACTGGCGACGATCCTGCCCTCGGTACCATCACTTAGCGATATCCAGTCCCCGATCACATAGGGTCGCCCCAACGTGAGCGCGATGCCGGAAAACACGTCTCCTAGCGTATTCTGAAGCGCCAGACCCAGGATAATTGCAACGACACCGGACGTCGCCAGCAGCGTGCCTATCGGTACGCCAAAGACGAATGCCATAACGGACAGCAAGGCTCCGAGGTAGACCATCGCGACCAAGAGGTCCTGAATCAGTCTGGCTTCGCGAGGGCGCCCGTCTAAGACGATATAAATTCGCACGAAACCGATCGTTGCCCACGCCATGTGAGTCCACCATAGAATTTTAGCGGACACGACGAGGGTTCCGTCACCATCCATATGCGGAGAATCAAAGCGGAAGGGGTTTACCCTGGCGAATACAAGGGTGGCGGTCATTGCCAGAAAGAAGGCGATCTGCGCGACTAGCCGCTCCGTCGGCCTTGTCCGGCCTTGAAGGTGCCACACGATGATCCCCGCAATCCCAAGGAAATTCAGCAAGATTATCGACAGGTCAAAGTGTTCCGCCATAACTCGCTCTCTGCTGCCTCATTCAAGCGCGACAAGCGTCCGCACCGTTCCGTTTGAAACGCCAATCAAAAAAGCTTCGCTCCGAGAACAATCTACCCGCGGAGACTAGGCCGGCATATTAACCGTATTGGTAGGGGCTGCGCTCGAAGATGCCGAGCCAACCCGGTTGCGCCCTTACCCTGTCCAGCCATCTGTTGATGGACGGGAAACGTTCCATCCGATAGCTACCTTCGTGCGCAAGGGAGACGTATGCAGACACTGCCAAATCTGCCACTGTGTAGCGGTCATCTACCAACCATTCATGTCGGCAAAGCCATCGCTCGAGCTTTTCAAGGCCCATATAGCCGTTGGCATGCAGCCGTTCGATCTGTTGGGACATTTCGTCGGCTATGCCCTTGATGTGATAGACGCGGGCCAATGCAAGCGACTTTTGCAAGTCGCCCTGTTCAAAGAAAAGCCAACCCATAACCTGCGACCTGAGGTACGAATCGTCGTAAAGGAATTCAGTCCCGTCCGCGAGATAAAGCAAGATCGCGGCCGACTCCACGATTGTCCGGCCATCTGAAAGTTGCAAAACCGGGATGCGGGAAAAGCGGTTAAGTTCTAGGAACGAGTCCGTTTTGGTCTGCCCGGCATCCAGGTCAAGCGTGACACGCTCAAACGGTCGCTGAATTTGACTTAGCAGAATCCTGATTTTCCAAGCGTTTCCCGAAAACCGGCTATCATAGAGTCGAAGCATGTTCAGACCTTTTCGCATCCTTAAGCGACTCGTACCCTAGTGGCTCCTAGGTTGGTTTGGCTATAGAAACGAGGTTTCAGGGGCGGCCCAAGAGGACCTGCAAAATTGTCGGATACTCCGTGTGCCTATCGCTATGTCATAGGTTCAGATCGGCGCGGTATTCCTTTGTGGGTCAGCAAACAAGCAATGGAACATCCATATTATCGGTGGCCAGGGCCGATCGTCCAAATTTCAGAACGCACAGTTCAGCAATGGCCGACTTTCGCCAGCAACCGCACTCCTCCAGTTTCCCCGCAAGCTGCCACCATTGTCGGCAGCTGACATCGTGCTGGAGAGAAACATGACCAAAGGCAAAGTCCTGATCGCATTCTATCCGCGAAACGGCCCTACCGAGATTCTTGCAAACGCCATTGCCGAGGGCGCTATCCAGGCGAAGGCAGACAGTCGCCTTCGCCGCGCGCGAGAATTCGTCGATCAAGGAACGATGTCGCAAGCGCCAGGCTGGCGTGAGAATGCCGACGTGGTGAATGCCAAATACGATGCATCCACGGAGGCGGACGCCGCGCGTTTCCAAGGGCGCCGGCTTGCCTCCGTCGCGGCAGGGTTGCTTGGGGCGAAAATTACCGGTGCGGCTTAGCCCGCGGATACCCCAGAGAAACGCTTGATCCCGGGCGTTTTTTCTGAGCTATCCTCCAAATTTCACAGGGGTGAGCGCCTTTGCCAATTTTTCATTGCAATCTAGTTCCGAATAGAGGGCTCGATTTGGCGAGACGTCTCTGGACGAAATGCTTGTGAGCAAAAGGAAACGTCTGCGCAGCCATGCTGTGGCGATCCAGTTTCCATCGGCGCACTTCTTCTTTCAATTGCAATAAGATAGCAAACGTTGGTTTACTTGTAACGGACGAATACGCTGGTAGAATGCGAGAAAAATGAGCCCTTTCAATCCGGTTGGAGGAACAGCCATGGCAGTTACTGCCGCCACTCCTGTGAACAGCCCTCCACTACGGCAGATTGTTCACATAGTCGAAGATGACGAGCAGTTTCGTCTTTCGCTGCAGGATCTGTTTCAATCATTAAGTATTGCTGCCGAAGGTTTCGAAGATGCTGACGATTTTTTTTCGCGTGCATCGCGCGACTTCGGGGGCTGCGTTCTGCTGGATGTGCGGTTGCCCGGCGTGAACGGAATCGAGTTTCAGCGCGAACTGGAAGCAAGGGGATATGAGCTGCCCGTAATTTTCATGACTGCCCACGGAGACGTCGCTACCAGCGTGAATGCGATGAAAGCGGGCGCAATTGATTTCCTCCAGAAGCCACTTCGCACCTATGAACTCCTTGATGCGATCAATGCTGCCCTCGCCATCGATACCGAACAACAAGAGCAGAAAGCTTATCGTCAATTGGTGCGAGAGCGTGCGGCGACCCTAACCCCCCGAGAAGTACAGGTCCTCGGCCTAGTGACAAGCGGATTGATGAACAAGCAAGTCGCCTACGAGCTGGGCATAAGCGAGATCATGGTAAAGCTTCACAGGGGTAGCGTGATGCGAAAGATGCAGGCTTCGTCCTTTGCCGAGCTCGTCAGGCAGTTCGAGTTTCTAAACTAGCAGCACCCGGTCATCCCGGCCCTTCCTCAAGAACACAGCGCTAAGGGTGCTGCAGCCGAAATCCGAGGTCAAATGGAGTGCGAAATTCAGAAAGCGGTGGCGATCGTCGACGACGACCCGTTGCTGCTTGAGTCCTTGCATGACTTTTTCGATGCTATGGGTATTAGAAGCAGGACCTACAGTTCGGCTGATGCCTTCCTGGCATCCGGCGAGCTGCACCTCGCCCACTGCGTGCTTGCCGACTTGAAAATGCCTGGCACCAACGGGTTGGAATTGGTGGAGACCCTCGTGAAGCGCGGCGGTCCGCCGGTGTGCATAATGACCTCGTTTTCGGACAACAGAACCAAGACCGCAGTCAAGGCATGTGGAGCGGCTGGTTTTCTTGAGAAACCAATCAACTCCGCAGATCTGTTGGCCTTCGTTGCTGCTTCCAGCCACAAATGACGCTCTCACCCAACCAGCCTTAGCGCTAAACGCACGTATAGTACCCAATGCCTGTCGGCAAGGCGTAAATCCCAGAACCACCACATCTGGGAGCACGCCAGTGAAATTTAAAAAGCGGCTCAGCATTTTGTGTGACAGACGTTCCGCGAAGAAGACCTCGATCCGAAGAGGTCTAGAGCCCGTGATCCGAAACCATTTTCCAAGCCCCCCCTAAAGAAGCATGGAAATCAATATTTCTTGAACCCGCTGTAAATTGGTAGCTAAAATGAATGCGCACGCCTGCCGGTCG
Organism: Neorhizobium sp. T25_27; assembly: GCF_002968565.1. Taxonomy (NCBI): domain Bacteria; kingdom Pseudomonadati; phylum Pseudomonadota; class Alphaproteobacteria; order Hyphomicrobiales; family Rhizobiaceae; genus Neorhizobium; species Neorhizobium sp. T25_27. The sequence goes on along the minus strand of NZ_PVBJ01000025.1, from coordinate 7,626 downwards.
TGGCGAATGCCACCTCCTCAAAAAACACTAGAGTAATCTAAATCTGCAAGAAGGTGATAGGACAGGTGGTGATGAACGTCTGGTCTGCTCGTCCGCGACTATCGCATGTTATTCTGTTTGTTCTTGCATATATATTGGGCGGGGGCTTCGCCGAAGCTTTAGCGACCGTACCGGGAACCGGGGTATCTATTTGGCTACCAAGCGGCCTCTTTCTCGCTACCTTGATCGCTGCGCCAAAGAAGAGCTGGCCATGGTGGATCATGGCAGCGTTATTTAGCGAGCTTATAGGAAACGCTCTCTGGTTCCAGAACCCACTGCCTGCGGCCGCACTAATTTTTGCTGGAAATGCCGCAGAGGCATCTTTTGGTGCATGGATGATCTGCCGAATATGTGGGCAATCCGTGAGGTTGCAGACGTACGGGGAGGTTCTTGCGCTGATCCTATTGGGGGCCTGTATAGGCCCACTGATAAGTGCCACGATAGGCAGCCTTACTCTCGCAGCCTATGGCATTCAACCTTTCGGGGCATCCTGGATCCTCTGGTGGATCGGAGATGGCACCGGCGTCGCGACCGTCGCTCCATTAGCGCTCGTGGTTTTTCACAATTGGACAGCAAGGTCTCAGATCTCGACTGCCAGATGGGTCGAGGCATGTGCTTTAGCAGCCATTTTCCTGGTGGTCGCTGTCCTCTCGGTCACGGGCTACGAGCCATATGCCTATGTTATCCTGCCTCCCTTGCTGTGGGCCGCTGTACGCTTCGAATTCAAGGGTGCCGTACTTGCCCTGGTTCTCCTGGCTTCAGTCGCAGCGATTGTGACTGTTTCCGGTGCGAGCCAGTTTACCAGCGATCCGGAATCGCAGCGGCAAAAGCAGATCATGCTACAGCTTTTCCTCGGTATCTCCGCATTTTCGGCTTTGATAGTGGCGGCGATATCCCGACAACATCAGCAGGCCTTGGACACGCTCAAAAAAAGTATCTCCGCGCTCCGGGAGCGCGAGCGGGAACTCTCGCAACTCGTCGACATGGTTCCCATCCAGATCAAGCGTCTGACGCCTGATGGGGAACCAACCTTCTTCAACAAACGCGCATTAGATTTTTGTGGCATGCCAGACATATCCCAACTCGACCAACCTGGGATGACCCGCTTGGCGGCCGCGATGGAATCTCTCGTGCACCCCGAAGATGCAATCAAATTTCTAACAACGATTCGCTACTCACTCGCGACGGGCGAGCCATATGCCATGAAATACCGAATGAAGCGAGCAGATGGTGTTTATCGCTGGGTAGACGGTCGCAGCGAACCACTCCGGGACGACGAAGGAAAAGTCATCCATTGGCTGACAGTCTCGATGGATATCGATGATTCCGTCCGCGCGCAGGAGACGCTACAAGAAAGCGAAAGGCGACTTCAAAGGCTCGTTGATGCAGTCCCCGCGCAAATCTGGTGCTCAAGTCCCCAAGGAGATCCAATCTACATCAATCAGCAGCTGCGAAAATTCCACGGTGTGGAGCTCGACGATTTTGACGTTCCCAACGAGCCTAGACGCGCGGTTGATCAACGTAAGCATACGCATCCGGATGACCTCGTTGCGGTCCGCGATCGTTTGGCCGAGTGCAGGAGAACTGGCGAACCGTTCCTCATGAAATATCGAATGCTCCGCGCTGATGGTGTCTATCGATGGGTTGAGGGCCGCTCGGAGCCCTATCGCGACGAAGATGGCTCGATATTACAATGGTATGGAGTTTTGTTTGACATCGATGAGCAGGTGAAAGCCGAAGAAGCCTTGCGCGAAAGAGAGCGCTTTCTTTGGCAACTGGTCGAAACTTTGCCGGCCATGATCGATTGTGCCGCACCGGATGGCGAGCCGATATTCCGTGGCAGAGGTCTTCGTGAGTTTCTAGGCTACGAACTCGATGCGTTGGATGGCACCGGCAAGTCCCGTCTGGACGGTACCCTCGATGCAGGCGTTCATCCAGAGGACGTCGAGGGTGTCAAGCAGCACTACGCTCGCTGCCTGGCCACTGGTGAGCCCTATGCAAGACGACACCGCTTTAGGCGGTTCGACGGCGAGTATCGCTGGGTAGAGACGCGCGCAGCTCCCATGAGAAACGCTGAGGGCGTTATCGTTCAATGGAATGTAATTTGTCTTGACGTCGATGGCGAAGTAAAGGCGGAAGAGAACCTGCGCCTAGCCCGAGAGAGTCTCGCGCGGGCAAGCCAGGCCGCCAGCATGGCGGAACTCTCGGCGTCGATTGCGCATGAGGTCAACCAACCTCTTTCCGCTGTTATCAGCTCAACGACCGCCTGCCTGAGCTGGTTGCAGGCAGACCCTCCGAATATCGAGCGAGCGACCAAGTCTGCGGACCGTATTATTCAGAGTGCGCATACGGCGGTAGACGTCATTCGGCGAATTCGTTCACTCTTTCAGCAATCCATGGATATCCGGGACGCCACGTCACTTGATTCCGTCGTGGGCGAGGTACGCGATCTCGTGGCTGCGGACGCAGCCAAACACGGCGTCTCCATACAGGCACACATTGAGGATGATCTTCAACTTCTGGCTTTCGACCGCGTTCAAATCCAGCAAGTTCTCATGAACCTTGTTAGAAATGCCATCGATGCAATGGCACGTGGGGCGGAAGGCCGGGTTGTGCACATCCAAGTATATCAGGCAGATAATCAGATCCATACCGAAGTCATCGACAGTGGCACCGGGATTCAACAACCTGAAAAAATATTCGACCCCTTTTTCACCACCAAGAGCAAAGGAATGGGCATGGGGCTCGCCATCTCACGGTCCATTGTGGAAGCACATGGGGGAAAGCTCTGGGCTGAAGATAATCAGCCCAGCGGGGCAAAGTTCATTTTCACCTTACCCGCGGCCGTCATGGCCGCGGCATAATGGGCGCTGATTGGCGTCCGAGGCTCGCGACTGGCGGCGCTCAGAGTTCACTGGCAAGGCCCGCCGCCCTCTTCAGAATTTGCGTGGAGCGGCCTGAGAACCACTTAGCATAGTGCTTGCTCTTGCCAGATGGCGCGCGTAATGCCTTTGGCATGCACCAACCGCAGCCGACCAAAGACGCCATTCTCTCCTTGCTTCGTCATCGCAGCATGACGATTACGGAACTATGTCAGGCATTGAGTTTGACCAGAAACGCAATCTTGGTGCCGCTGAAAGACCTGAGGATGCGTGGTCTGGTTCGCCCACAGGAAATCATTCGCACAGGGAGAAAAGGAAAGCCCTCTCTTTCCTACGAGATCGTTCCGGAGCAAGTCGAACAGATGTCGGCTGCGTATCAAGCGATTGCCCCCCTTCTTCTCGAAGCACTTTTGACACAAGCAGGCGAACAGGCACCGGAGATTATAAAGCGCTTAGGTGCTGATCTGCATTCCGCGTTAAAAACATCCGCCCTTGGTGGGGATCACGGGCTATCAACCGCGCTCCGCTTTCTGGAACAACACGGCGCCCAGATCGAGGCGACTACAGATGGTGGTCGGCAAATTGTGGTGAGTCACTCCTGCCCGATCGGAAAACTTGTCAGGGTCGATAAGAGGATCTGCGGCGCGGTCGCATCCTTCCTGAGTGCGGCGAGCGGCAAGTATGTCTCGGACAAATGTATGCACGATGAAAAACTAACTTGCCGCTTTGAGATACAAATTTCCGAAACCCATCAACTTAAAGCGCCTGCCATCTCCAACAACTGATTGTGTCACCGTTTTATCTTCGGTCTTTCATCGAACTGGACATCACACTCCAATTTATAACCTACCCCCCGCTCGGTTAAGATGAGTCGCGGCGTGACGGCATCTATTTCTATTTTTCGTCGAAGACGCAAAATTAAAGCATCAAGGCTGCGATCGTAAATTTCACCAGCATGCACTCGGCTTGCCGACACCAGTTCTTCACGCGTGAGGACTTGACGTGGTTGATTCAAAAACGCCGTCAGCAGATTGAACTCTGCGGTTGTGAGTTTAACTGTGTGAGCATCTGACCGCGTTACGATTCGGCTTTGCACCGTCAGTTCATAGTCACAGAATTTATATGAACGTCGCTGTCGCTCAATTCTGGGATTAAATTTTTGACGCAACGCAACATTGAGTCGAGCCGAGAGCTCGCGGTATCCGAAAGGCCGGCAAAGGTAGTCCGCCGCACCCGCCTCAAGCCCCCGAACCCTCTCGTCTTCACTTGTTCGGTTCGTGCTCAAGAGCAGAACAGGGGCATCAATTAGCCGCGAAATGTCTTTCACCAGTCCTATATCTTCCTCCGATTTCACATCTATCAAAACCGCGTCGATGATCTCCCGAGACAGTATCTGACGAAGATGCAGATGCTCGGATAATTGAGTTACCCGGAAATTTTGCCGCATGAGATAGTCAGCTAAGTCACCACGTGCGGCGTCATCACTTTCCAGCACAACGATGTGCTTCATCGGCTCCTCCATGAAAGTCACGGAGGTATATACGAGCCAATTATTTATAACAATAAATTGTGCTATTTTTATCATTAAATAGGAATGCAACCATCATTAGCGGAGCCAGACATTAAGCATTTGAATCGATTGTCATTCCGAGACCGTCACAAGAACAGATGCGGCATCCTCGCGAAACGCGCCGACGCAACCGCTCCTCCATGCATTTGTAACCACGATCCGCGAATGGACAGCGTAAAGCGCATATCGCATTTTGGGGGAGCGCGAGGACGTGGACTGCAGAAACTAACGCCCTAAGCTGTAATAAGTGGTGGCAATGGTGGCGACCGCGCTAACCGTAAGCTCGCGCGACGGTTACCCAAATTGGTTGTTGCGATGCTATGCCGTTTGCGCGAGCGCGCAGTTTGCGCCAGGGATCGCCAAGACAATCTCCGTCCAACCATCCGGCTGACCATGTTCGATGAAAGTCCCGCCGTGCGCTATCGCGATCAAGCGGCAAACAGAAAGGCTGACCTCAGCTCCATCCATCTTCGTAGCGGGAAACCAGTCCGACATGCTTACTTGCCGTCGCGTGGTACTTGCCCTACCGCTATCTCTCACCGCAAGGAGAACGAAATCGCCATCACCTTGCCGTGTCGTCAATTCGAGTTTTCGCCGTGAACTGCCCTCTTCCGAAATTGCCTGAATGCGATTGACCAGCAAATTCAGGACGAGCTGCTGCAACTGGATGGTATCCCCCGAAATCAAAGAAAGATCATCGGCAAGGTCGACGGAAAGGGTAATCATCTCTCGATCGAACCTGCCCTGAAGGATCGCAACCGCTTCTGCAGCGATATAATTCATATTGACGAGCACACGCTCTCTACTTTCATTGCTCGCTAAGCCACGGATTCGTCTGACGTTTTCGCTAGCCTTCCTGGCGGTTGACATTATTCGCCGAGCGACATTTCTGACTCTCTCCAGCTCAAGACTTTCCCGATTCAGCAATGCAAGGCTCGTTTCGCCATCCATGACGATAGCGGAAAGGGAGTCGTTGACCTGATGTGAGATTGAATCCGAGAGGTCTGCGACGAGCGACATGCGCGCCATGTTTATAATCTCGACATCGTTTGCCACTCCGTCGAGCCGAACATCTCGAGCGTCACAGGGCGATCGGTGGTCAGGACTGGAAGCTGCCCGCCCATTGAGAACAACGTTATTCATGACAGCCTTTCTCCTTGCTGGTTTTCAGCACGGGGCCTTAATGAGGCGGCGTAGGAACATCAATTTGGCGCGGAGGGTGTCCTGCCAGCCTAGTCCCAAGCCCACCAGAAATTACGCTACGCTACATATCGTTGTCAATGGTAGCCCACTGGCCTATGGTAGAAGCGCCGCTTAAAATAACATGCGTTGGGGGGGAGAGTTTGAATGACCACGGCTAGCAAAAGAGGCCGAAGCCGAAGCGTGACGGCGACGTTGGCCGTCCAGGCCGCCGCCTTAGCACTCGCGACAGAAATCGGACCAGAACGTGTTACGATCGAGCGCATTGCCACCGCCTCGGGCGTGGCCAAAACAACGATTTACCGCCGCTGGCCGAATGCGGCGGCTGTGATCATGGATGCATTCCTTAGCGACATACAATCGTCGATAGCTTATCGGAAGGGAACAACACTTCAGGATATGCTTTGCAACGCGCTCGGAGATTTTGCGCGCGCCTTGGTGCCTTCTCGCAAAGACCTTCTGAGACATCTCGTCGGCGCATCGCAATCGGATGACGAACTCGCCCGAGCCTTCTGGGAAAAATGGATAGGTCCACGGCGCGAATCGGGACAAAAGGCCATGCAGGAGTTTGGTGTCTCATCTGAGGAAGCTAGCCTGGCGCTCGATCTATTATACGGAGCGTTTTATTACCGCATGCTCATTCCATACGCTGAAATAGATGATGCCTGGATCAACGCAGTGGTCCAACGAGTGTTCCCCGCCACCAACGCCGAAACATAGACGATGCAGCCAACCCAGGCCTGCTCCGGTGATCCATAAGTCGACGGTGCTTTGAAGCCGGCTCCGGCTGTTGCTTCCGCGCTTGAGCCTTACCCGTCAACGGCAATCGGCTACATGTTTTCTGCGGTGTAGGCAGCGAGAAACTGATGTATATCGCCGCAGCGCAAGCGGATATTAGCCCTCCAGGAATAGTTCATGTTCCATACATCCCGCTAACGAACGTATCAATTGGCTCCTATTTCAGATCGGAAAGAAGGAAGGCGTAACGCCATGTATAGGAGCTAGAAAATGACCATTGTTCAAAATCAGGAAATCATAACGTTCATCGAAAAACTTGCCGAAACTGGCAGCAACTATCGGATGGACGAAATGGAAGATCTTTACACCGACGACCTCGGTTTTCTGGTGTTGGCCGCCGACGGAGGCATTAAGCGGTTCTCGAAATCCGAAATGTTCCAGGAATTTCGATCACGGCGTGACGCCGGGGAGAAAGCCTTGTCTACCGAGAAACGGATTCTTCATATCGAGGAGCAAGGCAATGACGCAACCGCCATCCTTTATCGTCGCATGAGCGACCGCGCTGCGCCGGCATTCTATGAACTCAGGTTGAAGCGCGTCTCTGGCATGTGGAAGGTTTCTGGAGAGACCGTGTTACCTTGGCCAGAACTAGACACGGTAAAAGGCTTTCTCCCCCCGCGTGAACACTAAATTTTGCGGAACCAAATGCTGCGGCAAGAGGCTCCTTCCCAGTCTGAGCGACAAGGAAAGCCTCCTGAGAGGAATACCAGGCTCTCCTCCGCATCTCAAACAACGCCGTTATTGCATAGCCGTTGGCGGAGGGCCGAAGCGTCCTCCGCGCCTGAAAGCTTCCGGGTAGATGTTCTTATGCGAACCGTCTAACTCTTATCGAATACGATCTACGGCCATTAAGGCAACACCTGCGACGGGAGCCATCGCTCGCGCAGGGCTTCGGTTTCCAACCGGTTCGCGGGCTAAAAAGCGCTACAAGATCGAGATGCGCCAGTAGCCTGGCGACTTGAGCGCGAGGTTGAAAAGCCCGGAAGGCGCATCCCTGATATTGCGCAAACTGAACCGCCCCGGGTTTGCCGGAGACCGTTTGGTTTAAGTTATGCGGCCATCGCTGGCGCGTCCAGCATGGCGTAGTATTGTTCTTCTGCCTCTGCAGGCGGAATGTTTCCGATTGGCTCCAGAAGA
>NZ_PVBJ01000024.1:0-20360 GCF_002968565.1 Neorhizobium sp. T25_27 | reverse complement strand
GGTGGGTTGGGATGCCCCAAGGTTTTACTGGGTCGCCTTCCAATGCCTGATGGACAAATTCCAGTTGGAGCGCGAGCAACTCGCTGCTCATCTTATCCCAGTGGATGAAACGATCCAGTTCCACATGGACGAGACTTATGACTCTAAATTCGTCAATCGGATCTGGCCGGAGTATTTGCAAAACCGATCCTATAGCATGCGTTCCCGTTACGGAGATGTCCCCATTTTCGAGAATGACAAGACCACGTTGCCTCTTCAGGCCGCGGATCTTTGGGCGTGGTGGGTGCGCCAATGGTGCGACAGTGGAGAGCCTGAGCGGATAGGTAAGCACGACTTCGCGGAGTTTGTCGTCGGCCAAACAAAGAAGAGGCCTCGGGTAACGATAGATATCGCCTTTACTGAGGACGACTTTCTGTCTTCCTTGGAGCGAATGGCAAGTTCACAGACGGCGGGCCGCAATATCCTTGTACTGCCCCGCTCTATTAGTGAAGTTGATGCCGCGCGATTTTCTAGCACCGGACAAGTGGCGGTCGAGAATCGATCCTTCCGATTTGGGTTGCCTCCGGACGAGCGAGCCGGTCCTAAAGAAATCTGAACCCAGCGGTAACTTTCGTACACGCCGTCCGCCGCCGTCGAAAAAGATTGATGTTGAAACTCAACGAGAACGCGCCCGCGGCATGAACGCAGCACGAACATTGGGTGCCGCCGTTCGGGACTTTTCCGGGACTTTATGCGCTGATCTTCGTATTTTGAGCGGTTTTGTTCCGTTTCCCCCTTTCGGGGAGAACATCCAAAAGCCTGATTTTGACTGAGATTTCAAGGGGATTTAATTGGTCGGGGCGGCCGGATTTGAACCGACGACCCCTTGACCCCCAGTCAAGTGCGCTACCGGGCTGCGCTACGCCCCGACCTGCTCAATGAGCATGTTTTCCCTAGTCGCTCCGCTATCGCGGCGCAAGCTCAAAATCCTTCGATCGGAAGAAAAAGAGGATGGCCGGTATGAGAATGTGCTGGGGAACATAAAAGCCGCTCCCAAGTTTAGGCGCGGCTTTCGCGGTCAATGGAGCGGTCAGCCCCTGCGACAGGTCAGATTTCCGGGCAGCCGCGGCGGTTTGCAAACGTGATGCGATCCGGTCCGTTGCGCGTGAAGCCTTCGACGGTGACGCTTCGGCTCGTCACTCGGACGACCTGGGCGTCGCGAAAGCCTTCGTCGCGGGCTGCGGCACGCGCTTCACCAGGGCTACAGCCGCGGCGATCGTAATCGCGGTCCCGGTCGCGGATCATCGGCCGCACGCCATCTGGTCCGACGCGCAGTTGGATATCCTGTGCGGAAGCGGGAAGGGAGAAGGCGCCGATGGCGCCCAACGAAAGGGCAGCTGCAAGCCCGGCGTTCGAAATCAGTCTGATCATGGTTATCCTCCTTCTGCGCGGCGGTTTGACCACCTGGGCGCCTAATTGGTTCACGAGAGACCAACTAGAAGAGGATGACAAAGGTTCCGGTGAAGGGGAGTTTGGATGTAACCGACGTTACACATGCTCTCGACTTCGGTATTGGAAGCCGGACAAAGATTGGACGGGATATCTGGAAGCGTCTAGCGGAAACGCGGCGCGCGGCTCGCATTCATCAGCAGTTCCTGCTGGGACGCAAACGGCCCGAGAAGCTTCAGCAGGCGGGTTTCTTCTCCACGATCAAGACGATAACGCTTGGCGAATTCGGCAACGCTCCAGACTTTCTTCAAGCCTTTACTGTCGATCTCGTCGAGATTCATATGCGTGGTCATAAGTATCCCCTTTTCTTGCTTATTTGAAACTAAACTCACATGGTGAATTTTGTTCAGGACAACTCTGAGCTTCTATCGTTAATAATGTATCCTCTAACGACCCCTCACTTCTCTTGGACTTTTATACCATTCTGGCCGATGCTGAGCTCGACGCCCTTCGGCTTGGTTTCTTCGCGGTAGGCGTAAAAACCGAGGCGGATAACGGCGACAAGCAATGCGCCGATAATGAGATAGAGATTGTTGGTGCGTGTCATGCGTGCCCCCTGCATATCGTCTGACGGCGGGGAAACGCGTTAGTTCTCAAAGAGTTCCCGCGCTGCAGCGACTTTCAGTCGTCGTTTGCGGCGTTGAGGTTCTGGGGGCGGATGCCCTCGTCATGAAACTGCTGACGCAGCCTCAACCCCGGCCCCGCGCCCGCATCGTCTTGACCGGCCCCTAAGAAAAGCACGCCCTTCGACTCGAAGATCGAACGGAGCCGATCGGTGACACCAGCGTTAGCGAAGACCTGGGAGGCTTCGGCCTCTTCGATGGCGGATTTGGAAAGCCCGGATGCGGCGGCGAGTTCCTCCACCGTCATTCCTGTCATCGCGCGTGCAGCGCGGAGTTGAGAGACCGTCAGCATTCTAGAAAATCTGGAGCGCCAGGCGGCAAAGTCAAGCGGTCCTGGGCGCGGGGGATCGCCGCTGCGACCGGATGAAGCGGTGTTCCAGCGCCATGCAGCCCCAGACGATGCCGAGCAGGAGGTAGAAATGCCGCCAGTGGTCGGTGTCGATGACGTTTCCAATGATCGCATGGCCCAATATCATCACCCAGGCGATCATCAGATAGGCCTGCCACGGGCGTTCGCGCAGCATGTAGCGGAAGCCGAACCACAGCGTCGACCAGATCATGATCTGATAGGTGATCGCGCCGAGCCAGCCATAGGTGGTCAGCGTCTTCAGCCAGATATTGTGCTCGTCCTCGCCAAAGATCTTGCCAAAGGCCATAGGGCCTAGCCCGAGCGGCCGTTCCATAGCCATCAGGAAGCCGATCTTGTGACGCTCGAAGCGGCCAAGCCGGGCGCCGTCGTAGTCCTGCACCAGCTTGGCGCGGTTCGTGAACAGGTCGGAGACCTGCGGGAACTGCAGCGCGATCGCCAGGGCAAGGACAAGGAAGATCGCGGCTCCGCCGGCGATCGCCAGGATCTTGAACCGGAAGGCGGTGGTACGCTCCTTGAGGAGCATGACGATCACCAGAGCGATGCCGGCAAATATGAGAAGGCCCCAGGCGGCGCGCGAGAAGGAGAGGAAGATGCCGAGCGCCAGGACGAGGATGCCGGCGATCAGCAGCGGCGCCTTCATCAACGATCCGGTGAGCAACCGGTAGAGAAGGTAGAGGAGGGGGGCGACGAGATAGGGACCGAAGACGTTCGGATCCTGGAAGGCGCCCATGGCGCGATTGTAGCGGGTGAACACATGCGAGCCCGGAAAGGCGTTGAAATACCCCAGAACGCCGAGCAGCGAGGTGATGATCGCCGCCGCCACCCAGGCCTTGAAGATCAGGTTGAGGCGCCGGTGGTCGTTCTCGATGATCGCTGCATAGAAGACCGAACTCAGGGCCAGGAAGGTGGAGACGGCGAAATACATCGGCGCCCCGCTCATGTCCTTCATGATGAACATCGAGAACAGGCCGCTCATGTTGAACGTCAGCAGCATCACGAGAAGCGGCGCGACGGTACGCGATATCTTCAGGCCGAGCAGGAACCAGATGCCGATCTGGATCACCATGATCAGTTCGTAAGGGGCAGGCTCGGAAATGACGAAGCCGGACAGGAAGACGCCAAAGGCGATCAGGCCGGAACCGGCCAGCTTCATAGCGGCAAGGCGGCTGTCGAAACCCGTTGGGTGGCTGCCTGGCCGGCTATAGTCGAGCGTGCTCAATAGGCGTTGTCCGTGTTGAGAAGCCGGATCGGCGTCAGGAACAGGATCTTGAGATCGAAGAGCAGCGACCAGTTCTCGATATAGTCGAGGTCGTAGGCCGTGCGGGCACGGATCTTCTCGTCGCTGTCGAGTTCGCCGCGCAAGCCATTGATCTGCGCCCAGCCGGTGACGCCCGGCTTGACGCGGTGGCGGGCGAAATAGCTCTCGACCACGTCGACATATTTGCGCGTTCCCGTCTGGGCGAGCACCGCATGCGGGCGGGGGCCAACGAGCGAAAGCTGGCCGCGCAGCACGTTGAACAGCTGCGGCAGTTCGTCGATCGAGGATTTGCGCAGGAATCGGCCGACCGGGGTGACGCGCGGGTCACCCTTGGTGACGGCCTTGACTGCCGTCTGGTCGCCGAGGTCGGTGTACATCGAACGGAACTTCAGGACGTCGATGATTTCGTTGTTGAAGCCGTGGCGCTTCTGGCGGAACAGGATCGGCCCCTTCGAGGTCGCCTTCACGGCAATTGCCGCGGCCAGCATGATCGGCCAGGTAAGGAGGAGGCCGACCACCGAAAAGACGATGTCGAAGACGCGCTTGGCGACCGAGTCCCAGTCGCGGATCGGCTTGTCGAAAATGTCGAACATCGGCACGGCGCCCACATGCGAATAGGAGCGGGGGCGGAAACGCAGGCGATTGGCGTGGGCGGCAAGGCGGATATCGACCGGCAGCACCCAGAGCTTGCGAAGCAGCTGCAGGATGCGGGCCTCGGCGGTCGCCGGCAGCGCTATGATCAGCATGTCGATGCGGGCGAGGCGGGCGAATTCGATGAGTTCCGCGAAGGTCCCGAGCTTCGGATAGCCGGCAACGACGGTCGGCGAACGTTCGCTGTTGCGGTCGTCGAAAATGCCGCAGATGCGGATGTCGTTGTCGGGTTGCTGTTCGAGCTGGCGGACGAGCTGTTTCGCCGGCTCACCGCCGCCGACGATGATGGCGCGGCGTTCCATCACGCCGTTGCGACCCCAGTGACGGATGGCAAAGGCCGTGAGCTGCCGTTCGAGGAAAAGGAAAGAGGCGCCGGTGACCAACCAGGCGAAAAGGCCGGCAAGCGGATAGGGCTTGGGTTCGACCAGATAGAGGGTCGATGCGGTCAGCAGGAAACCGATCGTCCAGCCGACGAAGACCCGCTTGGCGGCGCGCGAGGCGCCGCGCAGCGACGGGATCTGATAGGTGTCGGCCACCTGCAGAAGCAGGACCGTGAGTGTCGAGCCCCAGGCGATAAGCGCGAAACGGGCGAGAAAGGCGCTAAGATCGATCGGCGCGAAAAGCGCCCCGACACCAAGTCCGATCGCGAGCATGGCCACGAGCTCGAACAGCCGGAACAGGCCGATCAGCATCGCGGGCGAATAGCTGTCGTTGCGGAACTGCTCGGCGATCTGGCGCGCAAACGGATTGAGCACCGTGGCGTTCGCCGGATCGTGCTTTTCGTCGGCTGCGCGGAGTTCCGAAACCTTCTTGCGAAGGCTTTCGACATCGAACTGCTCGGACTTGTTCGGCTGGTTCATGGACCGATCCCTTTGGTCTTCCGGGCCTGGCGGCGTTGGAAGCCCCGGCGACACTGGAAGCAATGGGAAACGCTTACCAAAAAGAGGTGAAGGAAGCCTTTAGCCGCGCCCCGGATCCGGCTTGGAACCTGTCAGGTCTTGATACAGGCCGAGCATCTCGCGGGCCATGACCGAGGCGGAAAACACCGCCTTGAAGGCTTCCGGTTTCGGCATCACCGCATCCTGCCAGCCGGGCGTCGTGACCGCTTGCGTCATGACGCGGGCGAGGTCCGCGGCGTCGCCGGGAATGGCAAGGGCTTCACTGGTGTCGCCGAGCACTTCCGGAATGCCGCCGACCCTCGAGGCGATCACCGGCTTGCCGGCCGCCAGCGCCTCGAGCACGATATAGGGCATCGCCTCCGCGCGGGAGGGGACGACGACGATCTTTGCCATGGCAAACGCGTCGCGCGCCGGCATGGCCGGCTTCATCTGGATGCGCCGGCCAAGCCCGCGCTCGGCCATCATCGCCTCGTAGCGGTCGCGATCCGGGCCATCGCCGACCATCAGGGCCGAAAGCGGATGACCGACCGCCCTTTCGGTGCGGGCGAAGGCGTCGATGAAGACGTCCGGTCCCTTGAGGTCGCGCAGCATGCCGATATAGAGGAAATGCGGTGCCGCAGGGTCGGTGGCAATCGGCTCGAACTCGGCATCCTTGATGCCGTTGTAGATCACCCGCGACACCTTGCGCGGCTTGCCGACCTTGGCCTCGTAGGTGTGCCGCTCGTAGTCGCAGACGAAGACGAGAGCGTCGCCGAAATGCTCCTGGAAACGTTCCAGCCGCAGCACGGCCTGGCCGGAAAGGCTCGACCGGCTGAAATGCAGGCTGCCGCCATGCGGCGAATAGAGGCGGGCTACGCGATACCTGTTGACCCGCAGGGCTGAGCCGATCAGCCGGGCAATGGCGCCACCCTTGGCGCCGTGCCCGTGCAAGATGTCCGGCTGCAAGCTCTTGATATGTTTGTAACTCCTGTAGATGGCCGCGAAATCGGAAGGGGCGATCGCGCGGCGCATCGGAATGCGGGTGAGGCCGAGCGAAAGCAGCGGCCTTATGCTGTCGAACAGCCGGTCCTCATGCGCTCCACCGGTCGAACTGTCGCACAGGATGCCGACTTCGTGGCCGGCGGCCCGATGCTCCTCGACGAGATCGCGCACATGGCGGAAGATCCCGCCAACGGGCGACCTGAAGCAGTGGAGTATCCGCAAGGGAGGGCTCTCCGCCATGGACCGGTCAGAACAGCCGCTCGCGGACGTAGATCGTGTCGCCGGCAAGCACCGTGGAAGAGATGACGGTGCGGCCGGTGATCACCTGGCCGTTGATCTTGCGGGTGACGTCGACATCGCGCTGGTTGCCGCGGGAAGTGAAGCCGCCGGCGATCGCGATCGCGTTCTGGGCGGTCATCCCCGGCACGTAGGAATATTGCCCGGGCCGGCCGACTTCGCCCATGACGAAGACGGGACGATAGCGGTCGATCTCGGCGGTAACGTCCGGATCGCGCAGGTAACCCTGCTTGAGGCGGGAAGCGATCGAGCCTTCCAGTGCCGGCAGCGTCTGGCCACGGGCAGCAACCTGGCCGATCAGCGGGAAGGCGATGTAACCGGCCTGGTCGACCGTATAGGTATTGGTGAGGCCGGGCTGCTCGAAGACACTGACCCGCAGCCGGTCGCCGCTATCCAGCCTGTACGGCTGCATGGCTGCCTGCTGGAAGCTTTTCGGGGCGGGCGCGTAGCTCGTGCAGCCGGCAAGCGCCGTCGCAGCGAGGGCTAACGCCAGCACCTGTTTGGCCATCACGCGTTTGAAAGGGGCGAAGGACATTTCCGCGGTCGAGGCTCCGGCTGTTCATACCATCTGTCCCCGTTATCGATCCGTTAGGGTTAATGCCCGGTAAAGAGGCCGGGAATTTGGGGATTTTCTTGGGGTACAACCGCTGTACTTGGCCATTAACCCTCGCGTTACCATGATCCTTTACTCTTCGCCGAAACCGATCAGTTGGAGCGTATCATGTCAGGCGTAAACGGTGGCAATCAGGACGTGGACATCGACCTCGGGCGGGTCATATCGGCGGTCTGGGAACGCAAGGGCAGGATATTGGGCGCGACGATCGTCGCGGCGGCGCTTGCCCTTGTCGGCACAACCCTGATGAAGCCAAGCTACAAGGGCGAGACGCGGCTGCTGATCGAATCGCGCTCGCCCAACCTGTCGGGAGGGGACGCTGCGGCACAGGCCAACGACCCGCTGCTGGACTCGCTCAACATCACCAGCCAGGCGCAGCTGCTGCAGTCGACCGATCTCATCAAGCGCGTTGCCCGCGATCTCAACCTCGCCAAGCTCAAGGAATTCGATCCCGCCGCGCAGTCCTTCCTGCCCGATCCGCTTGTCCTGATCGGCCTGAAGCAGGATCCGATGTCGCTCGACCCGGAAGACCGGGTGATCCAGGAGTTCCGCGAGAAGCTGGATGTCTATGCGGTCGAGAATTCGCGCGTCATCGCCATCGAGTTCTCCTCGCGCGATCCGAAGCTTGCCGCCGACATCCCGAACAGGATGGCGGAGGTCTATCTCCAGCTCCAGAGCGGCGCCAAGCTCGACACCCATTCCGAGACCGCCAAATGGCTGGAACCGGAAATCGCCAACCTGACCCAGAAGGTTAAGGTGGCCGAAAAGAAGGTGGCGGATTACCGCTCCTCCAACGGCCTGTTCCAGACCACCGAGACCAACAGCTTCTCGACCCAGCAGCTCAACGACATCTCGACCGAGCTTGCCCGTATCCGCGGCGAGCGCGCGAATGCCGAGGCTCGCGCCGAAAACGTCCGCACCGCTCTGAAGGCCGGTCGCGCTTCCGACACGCTGAGCGATGTCGTCGGCTCGCAGGTCATCCAGCGGCTGAAGGAGGCGGAGGCCAATCTTCAGGCACAGATCTCCGACTCCTCGACCTCGCTGCTCGAAGGCCATCCGCGGCTGAAAGGCCTGCGCGGCCAGCTTTCCGGCATCCGCCAGCAGATCGAGAGCGAGACCAAGAAAATCCTCGCGAGCCTCGAAAACGAAGCCGAGATGTCGCGCATCCGCGAGCGCCAGTTGATGGGCCAGCTCAACGGCTTGAAGGCGGATTCCGCCAAGACGGGCGAAGAGGAAGTGGGCCTGCGCGCGCTGGAACGCGAGGCCGCCGCCCAGCGCCAGCTGTTGGAAACCTATCTCGCCCGTTACCGCGAGGCGACCTCCCGCCTCGAGGGCAATTCGAGCCCGGCCGACGCGCGCGTCGTCTCGAAAGCCGTCGAACCGTCGGAACCCTATTTCCCGAAGATCATCCCGATCGTCATTGTCGTATCGCTCGCCACCTTCATTTTCGGCTGCCTGATCGTCATCGTCAGCGAGCTCTTCTCTGGCCGTGCCCTGCGTCCGTCCAGCGTTAGAGAGATCGATGACGAGATTGTGCTGGCAGTTGGCGCATCCGCGCCCGCCGCTGCGGCCGCTCCCCTGCCGGTCCACCAGATGCAGGCCGAGGCCGCCCGTTTCGATCGGCCGGAACCGGCCCGCGAAAGCGCGAAGAACGCGGCAGCGCTCGCCTATGCCAAGATCGCCGAACAGTCGCTGGCCGAAAAGGAGAGCGAAGCGGAGGAAGCCGTAGCCGTAGCGGAGGTCGATGATAGCGGCTTCACCATCGGCTCGGTCGCGCATTACCTGCAGCGCCACGATGTGCCTGTCGCGATCGCCATTTCACCGGGCGGTGACGAGGGTTCGACAGCGACCGTCTTGCTCGCCCGCGAGATTGCCGAGAGCGGCCGCACCGTCGTGCTGGTCGACATGACCGGTTCCGCCGCCCCGACGCAGATGATGGTGGAAAATCCGAAACTGCCCGGCATTACCGACCTTCTCTGCGGCGAAACCGCCTTCGGCGATGCGATTCATCCGGATCGGCTTTCCGACGCGCACATCATTCCGCATGGCGCTTCCGATCCGGCCCGTGCCATGCGCGGCGTGGATCGCCTGTCGATGGTCATCGATGCGCTGGCGGATGCCTATGACCTGGTGCTGATCGAATGCGGCCCGGCCGAGATCGCCGGCATTTCGCGCCTGACCCGCAACGCCATGGCGGAGATCGTCCTGTCGGTGCCGGGCTTCAAGGATGAGGAAGTCGCCGAGCTGGTGACGGATTTCGAAGCGGCCGGTTACAGCAACCTGCTGGTCATGGCCCAGACCGCCGACCGGCATTCGCCACGTCCCGGGAAACGCCGCGCCGCCTGACTATTCGGCGGACGGTTCCGCGTCGGAGGCGGCAGCTTCCGACGCCTTTGGGCACCGGCGGGACCGCCAGCGTTGCACCATCGCATAGAGATGCGGGCTGCGCTTGACCGCCGCCTTCGCCTTGGTCACGCCGATCAGGAACGGCCGCATCACCGAACCCTTCCAGGTCAGCGGCAGCAACATATCGTGCTGCACCGTTTCCTGGGTGCACCAATTGCGCTTGTAGGGCTGGTCGCCGACGCCGAAATCGAACACCGACGCGCCTTCCCGGCAGGACTGCTCGATCATCAGCCAGAACAGCAACTCGCCGGGGCTCGCCTCGGGGCAGATCGTCTCGTCAATCGAGCTGAACTGGCAGATGACATGATCGCCCTTGCGTGACAGGCCGGCAATCGCTGCGATATGCCCCTCGTGCTCGCCGCGCAGCCGGATGGCATGCAGCATCAGCGGCGTATCGGTTCCCCTGGCCGGGACATCCATGAGGTGGTGGAAGAAATCCTGGATGCCGGGCAGATGGAAGACGTCCGGAAGACCAAACAGTCTCAGACGCTCGCCTTTCTGGCGGAAGAAGATATCGAGCAGGGCGTGTTTTTCGGCGGGGTCCGTCGGGATGAAATGGTCATAACCGCCGATCGCCTCGATCTTGCGGCTCTGCGAGCGGAACTTCTTGCGACGGCTTTTCGCGTTGAGCTGCGCCAGCGTCGCCTCGAAATTCTGAAAGAGCGGCAACTGGAAGGAATGGTTCTGGTTTTCGATCGAAGCAAACGCGGACAGCGGATGTCGCATGCCCCGCCAGACGAGCGGGATATTGTCGAGAACGACCAGATCCGCCTTGTCGGAGAGGGCGAGTCTCAGGCCATAGGCGAAATTCTGCAATTCTTCCGCATCGGGTGCGGCGAGTTCGGCATCGAAGAGGCCGGTATTGACGTTGTTGAACCGGTGGCCGAGCAGGCGGGCGATCCGGGCGCGGCGTTCCGACACGATTTCGAGCGGCAGGATGAAAAGCGTGCGGCCATCGACAACGCCCTGGATGATCGCAAGTTCGCTGCAATGCGCTTGAACCCAGGCGAGACACCAGTCGAAACCCTGATGCAGGGAGTTCTTGGCAAGCCCTTCGAGCCGCCGCCACTCGGTCTCGACGGATCCGAGATCGTCGGTCAAAACGAGCGATAGCTCCGCGAGCCGGACGGCCTTCTGACCCTTCGGCGCGTCGAGCACGTCCTCGACCTGATCTTCGTGGTGGATCTTCCGCTGCATGGCTTTGCCCGCTGATGCCGTTTGGCCGGCAACATAGGGGGGAGGGCACCAAAATTCGGTTTACCGGCGGCTCCACGCCCCGCAAAACCGCTGTCGCTGGTTAACCGATGGTAAAGCCGGCTATCCCTTGGGCTTCGGTCCCGCCATCCATTTGATGATCAGCATGGCCGGCAGGATCCAGAGGAGGCCGCTGATCAGGAAGTAGAGGAAATGCACCCACCACGGCGAAGTGGCGAGCAGCAGCGTCGCGAAGGTCGTCGCGGCAAGCGCATAGAAGATCACCAGAACGATGATCAGGATGGTGCCGATGAAACTTCTCAAACGCGGGACCAAAACGTCTTCTCCTATCCGCGACCGCATGCCGCAAAGCGCCGGGGCTTGTTTTGCATGGGTTGATGGGGCAAAGCAACGCGAAATGCTTGATGGATGCTTGGCCATATGCCGCGTCCTTTTGGCTTGAGCGACAGGAGCATACCCATGTCGGCAACCGATGCTGTGATCATCGATGTCCTGAACCATACCAAGCGCCGCGAGCGCGACCGCAAGGCCGTGCGTATCTGGCTCGGCGTCGTCGTTTTCACGCTGTTCTGTCTGGTCCTGGTCGGCGGCGCGACGCGGCTTACCGACTCCGGCCTGTCGATCACCGAATGGAAGCCGATCCACGGCGTCATCCCGCCGCTGTCGGCCGAAGAGTGGGACGAGGAATTCCGCCTCTACCAGCGCATTCCGCAATATCAGGAAATCAACAAGGACATGACGGTCGACCAGTTCAAGTCGATCTTCTGGTGGGAATGGGCGCACCGGTTCCTCGCCCGCTCGATCGGCCTGGTCTTTGCCCTGCCGCTTATGTTCTTCTGGCTCACCGGTCGCATCGAAAAGCGCCTGCGGGGACCGCTGGTCGGCCTTCTCGCGCTCGGCGGTTTCCAGGGGTTCATCGGCTGGTGGATGGTATCTTCCGGCCTCACCAAACTGGTCAGCGTCTCGCAATACCGGCTCGCGACACACCTCGTCATCGCCTGTCTGATCTTCGCCGCCTGCATCTGGATCATGCGCGGGCTGGCGCCGCATAGCCGCGACCTTCCACCGACGGCAAGATCCAAATGGGCAGCCGGCGGGATCGCTTTCCTGGTCCTCTTCCAGATCTATCTCGGAGCGCTGGTGGCGGGGCTGGATGCCGGCCTTTCCTACAACACCTGGCCGCTGATGGACGGCGCCCTGGTTCCGGGCGATCTCTTCGTCCAGCAGCCCTGGTGGATCAATCTGTTCGAGAACCCGAAGACGGTGCAGTTCGTGCACCGCTGCGGCGCCTATGTTCTGTGGGCCGCCACTCTCGTGCACATGATCGTCTCTCTCCGGCTGGCTCCCGGCTCGACCCATGCCCGCCGCTCCGTCCTGCTGTTCGGGCTGGTGACGCTACAGGCCGTCATCGGCATCTCGACGCTTGTCATGCAGGTGCCGCTCGATCTGGCGCTGACGCACCAGGCGGCCGCCCTGATCGTGCTCGGCTTCGCGATCGCCCACTGGCGCGCCTTCGTCGGCGAATATCCGCCGGAGACGGCGATCGTCACGCAGAGCTGATCTGCTCGTACATTGACAAATATCCGCGAGAGGCGGGCGGATCGATTTCCGTCCGCCTTTTGCTGCGAAAAATCTGCAGCCCGATGTCGGCCACTGTGCCCGTCGCCCGTCCTTGAGACATGGTTCAAATGGCTTCGGCCACAGGAGAGGGTAGGGTTATGGCAAAGACAATCGCAATTCTCGTCGCAAGGCTGATCTTCGGCGGCTTGTTCGTCATGGCGACGACGTTCAAGTTTCTCGACATGCAGGCGACGGCCGTCTTCATCTCCGGGGCCGGATTTCCGTTTCCGCTGTTTCTCGCCTGGATCGCTGCGATCTTCGAGGTGGGGCTGGCTCTCGCATTCCTGACCGGCGCCTTCTTCTCCGAAGCGGCGGTGCTTGCCGGTGTCTATGTCATCTTCCTGGCCTTCGCTTTCCATGGCCCGGGCTTGTGGGAAGCCAACCAGGCGGAGTTCGGCTTCTTCGTCGACCACTTCACGTTCCTCGCCGGGCTGCTGTTCGCCGCCGTGCACGGCCCGGGCGAGAAGCTCGCCGTCAATCTGGGTTTGAAGCGGACGTTCGCTTAAGCCTGCTGCAGCAGGCCACGGATCGCGGCGGCGACGGCAAGCTCGTCATCGCGGTCTTTCGCATTGCCGTCCTCTTCATGCCAGGCGGCCGACAAGCAGCCATAGGCGAAGGCGTATTGCAGGATGGTGCGAACGTCGCGGCCAAGCGTTTCGGCGAAGATGGCGGCCATGGAGGCAATGCGTTCTTCATCGCGGGTGAGGTCGAAGCGGTCGAGCGGATTGGAAAACATGTTGGCGACGTCCAGCGCCGCATCGCCGATCAATCCAGCCGGATCGATGATCAGCCAGCCGCGCGGGCCGAGCATGATGTTCTCGTGGTGCAGGTCGGCATGCAGTGGCTTGATGTCCCGCTGATCGGCGATCAGCCTTTCCGCCAATTCCGCCGCCTCGATGAACGGGTTGGCAACACCGTCGCGGCGGTCTGCCTCGGCCTTCTCGAACAGGCTTTTGAAATAGCGGGAAAGCGGCATCAGGCTTGCCGGCGGAGCCATGTCGGACGGCCGGTGATACTCCACGAGGACTTCGGCGGCGATCCGGGTGGCTTCCGCGTCGCCATGGGTTTCCATATGATCGCGCAGCGTCACCTTGCCTGCGTGTTCCATCAGCAGGAGATCGTCCGAACGCGCGATCAGCCGAACGCAGCCGACGCCATCCCGCCAGGCCATGAAATCGGCCCCGCGAAGACTGTCTTCCAATGCCTTCGGTTTCAGGATCTTGACGATATCGATCTCGCCGCCGGCGCGCGTCACTTCAAGGACGGTGCCGACGACGGTATCGGCGATCTGTCTGGCGGTTTCGATCCGCCATTCACCAGGAAAGGAAAAAGGAAGGGGAATGCCTCCGGTCATAAGGCCGAAAGCATCAGGTCCATGTTCTGGACGGCCGCACCCGAGGCACCCTTGCCGAGGTTGTCAAGCAAGGCCACCAGGTTGACATAGGCGCCGCCCGGCGTGCCGAACACGAAGAGCTTCATCGTGTCGGTATCGACCAGCTCTTCCGCATCGACGCGGGCAAGCGCCTTGCTCTCGTCGAGCGGCACGACGGTGACGATGTCCTGGCCTGCATAATGCTCGACCAGCACCTTGTGGATGCTCTCCATCGTCACGCCTTCCTTGAGATCTTCGAGGAAGAGCGGCACCTGGACGATCATGCCCTGCGCGAAGCGGCCGACCGACGGCGAGAAGATCGGCGCACGGTCGAGCTGGGCGTGGATCTTCATCTCCGGCACGTGCTTGTGCTTGAGGTTCAGGCCGTAGAGGAAGTTGTTGGCCGAGATGGCGTCTTCCCTGGCCTGGTCTTCCATCTGCGCGATCATCTGCTTGCCGCCGCCGGTATAACCG
The DNA here is from genome assembly GCF_002968565.1 of Neorhizobium sp. T25_27. Lineage (NCBI taxonomy): Bacteria > Pseudomonadati > Pseudomonadota > Alphaproteobacteria > Hyphomicrobiales > Rhizobiaceae > Neorhizobium > Neorhizobium sp. T25_27. The sequence goes on along the minus strand of NZ_PVBJ01000024.1, from coordinate 6,093 downwards.
GAGACCGCATTGACCGTGACCGGATAACCGTCGGGCAGGATGCCGGCGGCGCGCAACGGCCGGATGAGGGCGATCGCGCCGGTCGGGTAGCAACCCGGATTGGCGACATGCCGGGAGGCCTTAATCTTGTCCGCCTGCGTCTTGTCCATTTCCGCAAAGCCATAGGCCCAGGAGGGATCGACGCGGAAGGCGGTCGAGGTGTCGATCACCCGCACCTTGTTGTTGCCGGCGAGCATGGTCACGGCTTCCCGCGAGGCATCGTCCGGCAGGCAGAGGATGGCGACGTCGGCGCTGTTCAGGAGATCCTCGCGCATGGCGGCGTTGCGCCGTTCCGCTTCCGGGATCGACAGCAACTCGACGTCGCGGCGGCCGGCCATGCGGGTGCGGATCTGCAGTCCCGTGGTGCCGTGTTCGCCATCGATGAAGATTTTCGCTGTCATGGTCTTATCCTGTTAGATCAGTGCCTTGGATTGGATGCCGGATTCAGTTTACCAGCAAGTTGATTCAGAAATTTAACGCGGCCGCGCGGCGTTCCGCACGAAGCCCGAGCATATACATCGCAACCGTCGCCCCCGCAATGGCGGTGATATCCGCATGGTCATAGGCCGGCGCCACCTCGACGACATCGGCGCCGCGGATATCGAGGCTCCCAAGCTGGCGCAGCACCGAGAGGACCTTGGCGCTAGAAGGCCCGCCGGCGACCGGCGTGCCGGTTCCGGGCGCGAATGCCGGGTCGAGGCAGTCGATGTCGAAGGTGAGGTAGGTCGGCGTTTCCCCGACGTGATCGAGGATAACCCTGGCGATCTCGGCTGCCGTCATCTCCTCGACCTCATGGCCATAGAGGAGGCGGATCCCGAAATCTTCCGGCGCGTGGGTGCGGATGCCGACCTGAATCGATCGGGCAGGATCGATGAGGCCGGCCCGCACCGCCCGCGCCACGAAGGAGCCGTGGTCGATGCGTCCCTCGTCATCGAGCCACGTGTCCTGATGCGCGTCGAACTGCACCAGCGCCATCGGTCCGTGTTTGGCGGCATGCGCCTTGAGCAGCGGCCATGTGACATAATGGTCGCCGCCGAGCGTCAGCAAAAACGCGCCGCTGTCGAGGATGACGTTCGCCTGGGCCTCGATCGCAGCCGGGGTCTTCTGGTGGTTGCCGTAGTCGAGCAGGCAGTCGCCGTAATCGACGACGGCCATCTCGGCGAAAAGGTCGCGCTGGAACGGATATTGCGGATCGTTGTCGAAGATCGCCGATGCCCGGCGGATCGCCTGCGGTCCGAACCGTGCGCCCGGCCGGTTGGAGGTCGCGGCATCAAAGGGGACGCCCCAGACGACCGTATCGACACCCGCCAGATCCTTGGTGAAGCGGCGGCGCATGAACGACAGCGCGCCGGCAAACGTCGGGTCCGACGCGGCCGAGGTCAGGCTTTTTGCAGTGAAGGCATGGTCGATCGACTTTTCTGCCATGGCGTCCCTCCATCGTTAAGGTGGCGGGACGTTGAACAATAAGGGCCGACAAGGCAAGCCTGAACGAAACAAATGCCTCCCGTTCAGGAAGCCTTGGCTTCGAACACCGGCGGAAAGTCTCCCAGCGCCTTGGCCTCGCTGATGCGCGCGCCGATATCCTCCTCGATGATCGATTCCAGCTGCGCAAAGCTGTCGATGACATAGTAGATCGGCTGGACGATATCGATGCGGTAGGGGGTCCTGAGCACCGTCATCAGATCGAAGGGCCGGAATTCGGCCTCGCGGCCTTCCATGGCGGCCCGCGTCTCGTTGGGAGAGGAGACGATGCCGGCGCCGAAGCAGCGGCGCCCCTGCGGCGTGTCGATCAGGCCGAACTCGACGGTAAACCAGAATATCCGGAACAGGTGCCAGGAGTATTCCTTGCCAAGTCCGACGGCTTTTTCGCCGAAGCGGCGAACGAAATTGGCATAACTCTGGTTGGTGAGGAGCGGGCAGTGGCCGAAGACCTCATGGAAGATATCCGGTTCCTCGATATAGTCGATGTGCTCGCGGCGGCGGATGAAGGTCGCCAGCGGAAACTTGCCCTGCGACAGCAACTCGTAGAAGCGCGATGGCGGAATGAGGGCGGGCACACCCTCCACGCCGAATCCGGTGGTCTCGTTGAGGCGCCGGTCGACATCGCGAAGCTGCGGAACCTTGTCCGCCTTCAATCCGAGTGCCTGAACGCCGTCCAGATATTCCCGGCAGGCCTTGTCGGCCAACAGCCTCATCTGGCGTCCGTAGAGTTCGCTCCAGATCAGATCTTCTTCGCGTGTGTAGTGATAGATGCCGTCTGCATCCGGCAGGTTTGCCGTGTAGGTGCTTCGCTTGGTCATCAGCGCCTCCCGTTTCCGTGATGGAATGGCCAGGTGCTCCAGCCGCCGGCCGTCAGATCACCACTATATCTCCGAAAATGCGGGTAATCATTTCAGCTTTGCCGAATTGAGCGTAAATAATGGGAGGATATTTCGGGAGGAGAGGCCATCATGAAAGAAAACCTGCAGGCGGCCCGCAAGCTTCTGCAACTCGTGCAGACGGGCGATGGTTCGTCGCTTGCTGAACTGGCGGAGAAGGCCGGCATGTCGCAAAGCACCGCATGGCGCAAGATCCAGGAACTGGAGGCCGAGGGCGTCATCCGAAAGCGGGTAGCACTTCTCGATCCAGCAAAGCTCGACCTCAAGCTCTGCATCGTCGCCCATGTGACGCTGGAGGACCATCACGAGGAGGCGATCGAAGCCTTTGCCACGGTCGTGCGCGACCGGCCGGAGATCATGGAGTGTTATGCGCTGTCGGGGACCTTCGACTACATGCTGAAGATCCGGGCGCGCGATGTCGAAGCCTATGAGGCTTTCATGACCCGCCACCTGATGCGCAATCCGCATGTGCGCAACGTGGTCTCCAGCTTTGTCCTGCGCGAACTGAAATCGACCACCGAGCTGCCGATATAAGAAAGCCCATAAAACGAAAAGGCGGAGCCGAAGCCCCGCCTTTTGCAAGTCTGAAACCCGAAGCGATTAACGCTTGGAGAACTGGAAGGAGCGGCGGGCCTTGGCCTTACCGTACTTCTTACGCTCGACCACGCGGCTGTCGCGGGTCAGGAAGCCACCCTTCTTGAGCACGCCGCGAAGGCCCGGCTCGAAGTAGGTGAGTGCCTTGGAGACGCCGTGACGAACGGCGCCGGCCTGGCCGGAGAGACCACCACCGGCGACGGTCGCGACGATGTCGAACTGGCCGGTGCGGGCAGCGGCGATAACCGGCTGCTGCAGGATCATCTGCAGGACGGGACGGGCGAAGTAGGTCGAGAAGTCACGGCCGTTGACCGTGATCTTGCCGGTGCCGGCCTTGATCCAGACGCGGGCGACGGCGTTCTTGCGCTTGCCGGTCGCGTAGGAGCGGCCGAGGCTGTCGACCTTGCGGACATAGACCGGAGCGGCAGCTTCGGAAGCCGGCGCGAGGTCCTTCAGGGAGGAAAGATCGGCCATTATCAGGCGCTCCTTACGTTCTTGCTGTTCAGCGATGCCACGTCGAGGGCGACCGGCTGCTGTGCTTCATGGGGATGGTTGGAACCGGCGTAGACGCGCAGGTTCTTCATCTGGCGACGGCCGAGCGGACCACGGGGAACCATGCGCTCGACAGCCTTCTCGATGACGCGCTCCGGAAAGCGGCCTTCGATGATCTGGCGCGCGGTGCGCTCCTTGATGCCACCCGGGTAACCGGTGTGCCAGTAATAGGTCTTGTCGGAATACTTCTTGCCGGTGAGGACGCACTTTTCCGCATTGATGATGATGACGTTGTCGCCATCATCGACGTGCGGAGTGAAGGTGGCCTTGTGCTTGCCGCGGAGCCGGTTGGCAACGATGGTGGCGAGACGACCGACAACGAGGCCTTCGGCATCGATGATCACCCACTTCTTCACCACCTCTGCAGGCTTCTGAACGAAGGTTGACATGTTTTTAACTCTTTCTTCTAGGACCCATGACATCCGAAACCTTCGAATGCAGGGCGTTTCTTGTTGCTTGGATTGCCTTGGCCGAGGCCGGCAAAAAGAAAGCGGGCCGAGACGGTCCGCGTTCTGGGGCGGCTTATACCGAGGGAGGCCAAAAGCGTCAAGGTGACGGTTTTCGCGGATCGAAAAATAGATCCAGCAAAATCAATGGGTTATACATGTGGTTTCATGATACCACAATTTTCTGGGCAAAAATGCGACGCCGTCAATGCCAAGTCGTTGGCTCGGCCCCGCCGCGGCTGCCAAACCAGCCGTTCGGCCGCTATCCGCTTGGCTCTCATGATGGGAAAGAAAACCCATCTTATATGCGTGAGCCGGAATTCCGGCGCCCGGCAAACCGGGCTCGGGAACGGCTGTCGGAAGCCCGAAAATCTGCCGGAATGGCAGGGGTGAGTTACGCCGCCCATCGCGCTTGTTGCTCATTCGAGCTAAATCCAGAGTTGTGAAGATGGAAGGACGGAGGGTGGGGCTCCCATTGGCGAAATCCATACTTTTTTATGCTTTCAGGTCGATTTTGCCGCGGCGATAGCTGTCACCTGCTCACATTTCAATGGGATGCATGAAGGAAAAGAAAACCTGACAAATGTTCAGAGAACCAAGTTTGCCTCGGCAAAATCTAGTAGCAGTTTCTAATTCAACCATAAGATGGTGCTAATATGTGCAGGTACAAAGGAGGAATGTAGTCCGAACGTTCAGGGAACCTCGGCGTTCGGGCATTCTCGATTTTTTCACTCAAGAAGCTGCCTAGAATCTCAGGCAGCCGGCCTGGAGAGGAAAACAATCTTCTGGATCGGGTCTTCTTTTGCACGCCCGAACCGGACAACTCGGCGTGTCGGCCGTCGGCACGGTCACCCGGTCGGCGAATTCATGGCCGTCGCAGTAACCGCTGTCGATGACATAGCGGTCGTAGAGCGTCATCCGCGCCTTGTTGCGGGACGGGTAACGCAGGATCACCGCGCCCTCCCGCCCGATCGCCCGCTGTACGGCAGCGCAGGACATGCCGGTGGAATTGTAACGCGATATCGCGGCGGCCGGCTCAGCCGAGAGGAGGGTGCCGCAGGTAATGATCGCAAGGCAGCCGAGAAATTTTTTCATGATCCTCATCCCTTTTGACGAGACGCGGACTTACATAGCGCAGAGGCACTGCGCCGCCAGAGGCGCACTATTGCAGGAGCCGCCGTCATGAACCATGACCATTACGACAATGCCTATATCGCCGATATCCTGAAGAGCACCAGGACGATTGCGCTCCTCGGCGCATCGCCAAATCCCGACAGGCCAAGCAACCGGGTCATGGGTTTTCTGCTTTCCAAAGGCTATACGGTATTCCCGGTCAATCCCGGCCAGGCCGGCAAACAGATCCTCGGCCAGACGGTCTACAGGACACTTTCGGACGTGCCGCAGCCGGTCGACATGGTCGACGTTTTCCGGGCCGCTGAATATCTGGACGGCGTGGTCGACGAGGCAATCGGGCTCGAAACCAGGCCGAAGGTGATCTGGGGCCAGCTGAGCGTGCGCGACGACAAGGCCGCCGAAAAGGCGGAAGCGGCCGGCATCAAGGTCGTCATGGATCGCTGCCCGGCGATCGAATATCCCCGCCTCGTTGCCTGAGACGACCGTCTAAGCGAGCTACTTGGCGAGCAGTTCCGGCCGGTTGCGCATGTCGTCGAGCAGTTCGGCATTGCCGCAATAGCTTGCGAAGTCGGCGGCGGCGCTGCCGTCCGTGAGTTCGCGCCGACAGCGGGTCTTCTCGCCGCAGTGGACGCAGGTGATGTGCATGTAGCGGAATTCGGCCGGCTCCTCCAGCCTAGCTTCTTCCGGATCGATGTTGAGCAGCTTCATCAGCGCCAGCATTTCGTCGGCCGCATGCGGGCCTTTGGCGATCAGTTCGCGCAGTTCCTGCTCCGACAAAGCGTTGTCCTGCGCCAGCAGCTTGACGGTTTCGTCGTCGAGGCGGGCGAGAAGCTTGGCTTCGTTGATCGCCGCCCATGTGACGGAACACCAGCGCTTCAGCCTGCCGGTGAGATTTTCCGGGGTGGGGTCAAGGGTGGGAATTGTGTTGTCCATTGCAAACTCCTCTCTAT
>NZ_PVBJ01000023.1:0-24051 GCF_002968565.1 Neorhizobium sp. T25_27 | reverse complement strand
CGCACCGCGATAAATCCCGCAGGGATTTACGCTTAACGCGGGGTGGAGCAGCCCGGTAGCTCGTCAGGCTCATAACCTGAAGGCCGCAGGTTCAAATCCTGCCCCCGCAACCAAATTCCAAAAACTCCCGAAGCAATCGCTCCGGGAGTTTTTTGTTGTCGAGCGATATGGTCTACCGGTTCTGTGCCGGAAGCTGCTTGTCGGTCCAGGTGGGCAAGATCAGCACATCTCACCGCCATCAATCTCGGCCTGAAAACCATCCCCGTCGATCGCCATCGCGAAACCCGGCTGCTGGCCATCGTCCGCGGGCGGAAGAGAATTCCTCCCTGAACTTGCGGACAGCTCGCGGTACGATGATCGAGCCGGCCGCAGCGAGGCTGGCGACGCGGATGTGTCCGGAACCGAAGTCTCGAATACGCGCCGCCGTAGACCGAAGCCTGTCAAGACCTCGGAAGCTCGGTTCCTCGTCGCGGTAGAAGGTTTCGGCCTCAGGGGTCGGAATCAGCCGTCCCTTCACGCGGTCGCCGATCAACCCGCTAACGGCAGGCTGGGTAAGCCGATGAAGAACTGCTGGCAGATGCAGGGCGGCCGAACTCAGATCGGCCTTCATCTCGGGTCGACGTCGACGGGATTTAACTGATCACTACCCCCGTCTCCCGCTCCTACGAACTCAGGTCGTAGCAAGATCATACTACCGTATGGCATGTCGAGACCCAGGCCCTGAAGTACCTTTCTCTCGCCGGGCGAGCCGGTTCAAGAAACCTAGAGAAAGGAATCTGACATGATCAAGTACCTCCTTAGCATATCCGCTACGATCATCGTTTCAATGTCTCTGTTCGGCCAAGCCATGGCAGATGAAGGGGATTACTATGAGGGAGTGACCAGACGCGGAGGCGCATCGATCGACCCCCGGACCACTTCAAGCATCACCGTTCACAAGAGCCAGCATGGCTTCCCCCGCAACGGAGGAGGACGCGACAACAACTGGCCGAAATTTGTCGACCAAGGAGACTATTATCAAGGCGTAAGCCGCCCGAAATGATCCCGAAACTTCTGCCATCAATGGCCCTCTCGATTGATTTCGAGAGGGCGTTTTTGCTGCGACTATCCGGCAGGAAACGGACCCCACCCTCCATTAAGGTTGCTCCGCCGACTTCGCCTCCCCTGCTCCTCGTCGAAGCTGTGAGTTGCGTTCGAAGGACCGACCGAGGTTTCGCATTGCCTCACAAGATTCACGGACCCCTTGAACCGCCCCACCGCTTGCCGCCGCCGCCGGGATGTCACGCGGGTCCGACCTCTGAACCCTCTGAGCCTCGCCTTCGTTCGCTTCGCAGTGTCCCTCGGTGGGATCACCGCGGCTGTAACCCACCGTGTGACCCGTCCGACAGAGTTCATTTCATGCAGTTCGATGACAAGATGATTAGCGCGAGGACATATCGCACTATCGGAGCCAACGTCATGAAGTGGCAAACGTTGTTTGCGATTTGACGATGGCATCTGCTTGATCGGACTCGTCCGAAGGTTCGGTGATCTTAGGGATAGCGACGGGCTCACCCGCTAGGTCTGAGCCTCCACACAAGATGACGTCGGGCTGAGCTCTGGTTGCCTCGCGTCGCAGCAAGGGGACGACGAGCGGTCGATTTTCCTACGAATTGACCGCTAGGGAGCGCCGTGGTCGCTCAGAAATAGAGACGCCCCGATCGAGTGGTCTGCGTATTTCACGGCAACTATGCTGAGGATAGAGGCTATCATCACCGCGATAATAATACGCATCACATCATCTCCATTAAATTTCAGGTTGCCTCGCGTCGCATGATGAATGGGCAATGAGCCTCATTGCCTGCAACAAACTTATTTCTGTGTGAATTGCGAACTCGGATTCTGGTGCCTGCTCCTTGTCTTTTGGAAATTACGGGCAGGAGAAGATTCAAAGTTGATCGCTTCGTGCTTTATTGGACAGGTTGAAGAATATCGCGCGCAAAATAGACTGCAGGGCGATGTTGATCTCTCGTCATGGCAACGAGGATTGATGCGGAAAGCAGCACAGAGATCAGCAGTATCGTAACCAGGTACACAGAAGCTGGAACAAGCGGCTCTGGAGTACGTTGTGGCAAGATTTTTTTCGGCATGCAGGGCTCTCCCATGATCAGCCGGGTTGTGATCGAAATTCGATATGCATCTACCGCCACCTGATGGGACGGAGTTGAACGCGAGGCTGCCAGGTCAAGGGCAGGGGATTTTGGGCGATCTCAATCAACATGATGGATTGCGAGCGATATCTTTGGGTAAGCACCAAAGCTTTGTTGGGACCCGTTTCGCTTAAAGCGGATGGTAGACCGAGACCCCATTCGAATTGCTGAGATTTTTCGAGCTAGTGTAAATCAGGCGAATTTGGGTCTCCGTAAGGCTGAAAATCCGGGGACCGTAGCTATCCCGGAGGTACCGGATCCCAATGTGAGCCGATTTTTCACCGCGAGAAACTATACTGTAGTTTGCCTTCTATTCCCGACCGCAACGTCAGTGTTGACGGATAAAGCATGTCAGATTGATCTTGCTCATACCATTGAGAGATACCTTGTAGAAGGAAGGGCCGGTTTCCTAAAAATTGGTTGGAAATTAGCGTGCCATAGCCCAAAAGCCGGCTGTCTTTGCGAATTAGAAAACAGTGTTTCGGGGGATTGCCCGTATACGCCCATAGGCAGTGTCAAAGCGCCGCTCTACCGACCGTGGACGTCACGTCGCGGCTTGAACGAGTACGCACTAAGTATACTGTCGGAGGTGGCGCTTCTACAATATAAATTCCTCTAGATAAACGGCAGACAATTGCGGATCTTGGAGGACTTCATGGCGTATCAAGGTAGAATATTGGCCGGTGTGGCTGTTCCAGACACGGAAATAGTAAGGGAAGCGCTAAGGTATTCTCGAAGCATCTACGAGCCATATTTATTGAATCACGTTGTTCGATCCTGGTTGTTTGCTATCAGTCTCGCATCCATTCAAAATATCGAGCACGATAGCGAAGTCATCGCGCTTGGAACGTTACTTCACGACGTCACCTTAAATAACTCGTTCCGGGGTCCCCGTCGCTTCGAAGTCGAAGGAGCTGATATCGCTCGCTCGTTTGCGCTGAGCGCAGGTATCAGTAGTAGTCGTGCCCAGCTTATCTGGGACAGCGTCGCACTCAATTCGACGCCCTCGATCGGACTGTACAAAGAACCCGAAGTTGCTCTTTGTACTGCCGGTATCTGTCTAGACGTCGTTGGATTTCAATATGATCGGATGCCGGTGGCCACGAGAAAAGCGATCACAGATGCCTATCCTAGGCTCGGCATGAAGGCGAAGATGACGAACTGCTTTTGCCATATGGTCGAGGCCGCCCCCGAGACTTCCTATGACAACTTCCTGCGTGACTTCGGCAGGCGGTATGTCGGTGGATATGCCGAACCATCGTCCGTCGATCTCGTAATGAATGCTCCATTCGAGAGCTAGCCATTTTGCGTATTACAGAAGCCGATATTGTCCATGGTTGCCTTCACACGAAAACGTGTGCTGCCGGGCGCGGACATGGTGGATACGGAGCCTCAGAATGATGAACACAGAACTCCATGCGTTGGCTGCATTTTCGAGTGTCGGGGATGCGGATCTGATGAATCGTCGATCGTTAGTGTTGGGCGGCCTTGTTGCGGTGGCCGCGGTTGCCAGTCCATTTGAAGTCGTCGCCACCGAGAAATCAGGTGAAAAGATGTGGCCCGGAGTTCTGAGGCAGATAGATGCCGGCGTCCTGAATATCGGGTTTTATGAGTCCGGCTCCACCGATGCGCCGACGGTGTTCTTACTTCACGGTTTCCCCTACGACATACACAGCTACCTTGAAGTGGCGCCACTTCTTGTCCAAAGGGGTTTTCATGTAGTCATCCCACATCTTCGCGGACACGGGACGACGACTTTCCTAGACCCCTCCACGTCGAGGTCCGGCCAGCAAGCCGCTATTGGCAAGGATCTCGTTGATCTAATGGATGCGCTCGAAATCGATCAGGCCATCTTCGCGGGGTATGATTGGGGCGGTCGGGCTGCGTGTGTCGCTGCAGCCCTTTGGCCTGAGCGCTGCAAAGGTCTTGTTTCTGTGAACAGTTACCTGATTCAGGATATCGCACGGTCGAGTGAGCCTGCACCTGCGAACGTCGAGCGAGGGTTCTGGTACCAGTTTTATCTTCAGACCGAACGCGGTCGGCGTGGTCTTGAACGACACCGTGCGGATATCGCCCGCATCATGTGGCGAGATAATTCGCCGACCTGGGCTTTCGATGACGCAACATTTGCTCGTAGCACAACCTCTTTTGAGAACCCCGATTACGTCGATGTCGTTGTCCACTCCTATCGTCACCGACTGGGTGGCGCGGCGGGTTATCCTGAATACGCCGCATTGGAGTTGGCGTTGGCCGCTCAACCTCAAATTAGAGTGCCAACAGTCACGCTTGACGGTGATTCAGACGGCGTTGTCGCAGCAACGGATGGGACAGCAACAGCTTCACGCTTCTCGGGCAGGCGTGTTCATCATGTCATTCGGGGTGTTGGCCATAATCTCCCTCAAGAGGCTCCCTCGGAATTCGCAGACGCGATAGTGGAAGTGAGCCGGATGTAGTTGGTGTCCGAGCTTGGCTGTCGTTCGGACAAGTTACCGTCGCGTTTCGCTCTTAGCGTGAAAGGGCCGCGGTGCTACGCAAACCATCGTTTTATAGATTTGGGTGACGATCTTGGGCTCTGTAAGCCTGATTTTTCGCATATCTGGAGCTTGCAATGCGCTTTTACGTTTTAGTCGCCGTTATAATTGGAGCGCTGGCGGGGTATACCGGCAGTGTCGGCAGCAAAGGACACGATCATCGATGGCAAGTCCGACGTTGACGGGGTCGCTTATCACTACCTTTTGGCGCAGGGTGGGCCGCAAACAGTAGTGTTGCTGAATGGCTGGGGTACCACGTCATATATGTGGCGTCAGGTAATGCCGCAATTAGTGAACCAAGGGTATACGGTTCTCGCGCCGGACCTTCGTGGTCTGGGTGACACCGCCAAACCTCCGGCTGGCTATGATAAAGCTTCGATAGCCGAGGACGTTCGAAAGCTGGTGAGCAATCTGGGCCTCGGTCCGTTAGTGAACCTTGTCGGTCATGACATGGGCGGCATGGTCGTCTATGCCTATGCCGCTCAACACCCCAATGACGTCGAGACACTTGCGATTTTGGATGTTCCTCTCCCCGGTATTGAGCCTTGGGACGATTTGATTCAAGGTCCTCGGACATGGCATTTTCGCTTCCACTCTGTCCGTGACGTTCCGGAAATGCTTATCGCAGGCCGCGAACTCGAATATCTGAAATGGTTCCACAATGCCGAGGGCGTTAACTCGCGCGCCTTCGATAACGAAGCCGACGAAGTTTACGGACGCTCATATGCTCAGCCAGGGGCGCTCCGGGCCGGCTTTGAATACTATCGTGCCTTCCCCAAAGACGTTGAAGCCAACAGATTGTTTTCGATCGAGAAGCTGCAGATGCCGGTTCTTGCGATGAGTGGCGTTGGGGGCATGGGAGCAGAGTATGGCAATCACATCCGCCACGTCGCACAGAACGTACGCGCTGTGGTCTTGGAGGGCTCTGGCCATTGGATCCCCAAGGAACAGCCTGCGGCCGTTACAAAAGCACTGATCGAATTTCTTCCTGCACCCATGTGATTGGTATCCTTCTATGGCATGGCATTAGAGCCGGCAGCGTGTGTGGCCGGTTCCTTTCGTTGCAGGTCAAGCCGTGATGCGTTGTGTCAGCAAACCATCACATATCTCCAATTACCTCAAGCTCCTGCGTATCCTCGGCAGACCGTCGCAAGCGGTTCTCCATTGAAACGAAGTTATGCTCAGAAGAATAAAGGCGAGCCTGGCCGCCCCTATGCTTACACTTTCGTGTCAATCGGCGTCCAAAATTTTGGATGCCGATTGACACGCTTTCTTGGCAGCCGAAAGAGCTGGAAAGTGGAACAACGGCGATTTAAGGATTTTAAAGGCCGGGGAAAATTGGGTTGAACTGGCGGGGCTCATCACGCCGTCAGCGAGAATGCCAGCAACACATAATCTGCCGAGATCCTGGCAATCTTTGCGGTCGACGCCGCGGAAGTCGAATTTACGACGCCCGATCCGTGAAGATGAGAAGGGGAGGGCGCACACCGCCCGTCAGTTTTATCGAGGCAAACCAACGTATAATACTCGGCAGGCCGTGGATATCGTAGTGTCTGGTTGTCGGTATCGCCCTCCCCCTCCCTGCGATATTGGCTTGATAGAATCCTCGGTCTCCCCGCCGCCGAGGGTCGCGGATACCATATCCGCTTTGAAAGGGCCGTTTTCCCGCCGAAGACGGCCCTTCTTTTTGGTCAGGTGAAATAGGCGCTGCGTGTGCATCGGCAAACGAAGGGGCCGGCTCATTCAATCTTGGAAATCGGTGGACTCGCTCACAACGCGCCATTTCTCGGCGTCTATCGATCTATCGCGATCACCAGCCTCGATGCGTTTCACCGCGTCCGATCCAAGAATTAGATGATGTGGCAATTCATCCTTACGCGAAAGGTCGAAGATAACCGCCGCGCACTTCCTTGGATCGCCTGGCTCACGCCCCACGATCGTCTTTCCGAACTGAACATTGGCACCGAGTACGGGCTCGTAGTCCGGTTCGAGATGCGGGGTTGTGGCAAGGGCTGCGGAAGTCCAGTTTGTACGAAGGCTTCCAGGTTCGATCGAGATGACTTTGACACCAAAAGCTCCAACTTCCTTTGCCAAGGCCTCAGAAAACCCGCTGACGGCAAATTTCGCTGCGCAGTAGGCCACCGTGCCGGCAGCGGCAATTCTGCCGGCAGACGATGATATGTTGATCACGTAGCCGGATCGTTGCTTCCGCAACAACGGCAGAGCAGCTCGTGTAGTGTTCACCACTCCGAAAAAGTTTGTGTCAATTTCGGCATTGAAGTCGTTTGCAGCTGCTTGTTCGAAAGGGCCTACCCGCGCATAACCCGTGTTGTTGACGAGAACGTCTAGTCGCCCGAAAACCGTGACAGCCTTTTCGATTGCAGCCTGGCATGCAGCAGGCGACGTGACGTCAAGTTCAAAGAGCTCTACGCGGTCCCCGAACCGTTGCTTGAGCTCCTGCAAGCGAGATATATCGCGGGATGTGGCCAAGACGCGATCACCTCGCGCCAACACTAATTCCGCCAGTGCGCGGCCAAGACCACCCGCACACCCTGTTACCATCCAAGTCTTTTTCATTGCTGATGCTCCTAAGGACACGTGGCATGCTTCAGTAAAAGCTAGTTGCTGGTACTGATCCCCAAAAGGCATGAATCTCGGACGCAGCGTCCAAATCCACGCGTCTTGATTTGAGAGGCGGTTTGGCTTCCGTGGTCATCGCGAATTCCGCACAACTCAACTCGGCCTCTGCAGATGCGGCGGCCGGAAAGCTCGTCGGGGTGTTGGTCGTATCCCCGTGGCTGCGACGTGATGATGATGAAAGCTGCAACGGAAAAAGTAGCCGCGGTCACGACAGCGATGACGTGGCAGTGCAAGTTGTTCTCGCAGAGACCGATTCTTCGTCCTGCCATCCGTTTGGCAGAGTTTGTAAGTGCTCGAGATGACGAGGTGGCGTGTGCGCCCGACAACGCGGGACACTCCACAAATTTTGAGGGGCCATTGTCGCGCTCCACACGACGGAACTTGCGATGAGGAACCGTTTCAAATGATGCTCGGAGTGCTATCCGTCTCCTTAGCCGCTATCGTGGCTTTCGCCGTCATGATCTTTGCGCAGCTTCTGCAGGCCAAGCGGCAATTGAAGGAGCGCGACCGTGAGCTGAGCGAACTCGCGGAACTGGTCGAACTCCTGCCGTTCCATATCAGCCGTGTTAGCCGGGATGGAGAGATCACGTATTTAAATCGGCGTCTCCTGGACTTTTGTGGTCTGTCGAATTTAACGGATCTCAATAAGCAAGGACATTCGCGGCTTGCCACAATTCTTGAAACCCTGGTGCACCCCCACGACGTGGCCCGTTTCAAGGAGACGGTGAAGTCTTCTGCAAAAGGCGAACGGTATTCGATGAGGTGCCGGTTACAACGCGCAGATCAGATATACCGCTGGATAGATTTTCGGGGAGAGCCAATTAGAGATCAGTCGGGAAACATTGTTGAGTGGCTAATAGCCTCTACTGATGTTGATGATGAGGTTCAGGCACTACATTTGCTGCACCAAAGCGAAAGCCAGTTACGCCGACTTGTTGATGCCCTTCCCGCGAATATCTGGTGTTCGAACCCACAAGGTGAGCCGATCGGTATCAACCAGCGGCTGCGTGACTTCGTGGGGCTTGAGATCGAAGAGAGCGACCCGCACGGACGGGCACGGCAAAACATTGCCTATGAGAACCTCGTTCATCCAGATGATCTTGCCCCGGTTCGTGAGCGGTTTTCGCATTGCCGGAAGACAGGCGAAACGTTCACGATGAGATACCGCATGCGTCGGTCTGATGGGGTATACCGATGGTTCGAAGGGCGTTCCGAGCCATTCCGAGGTGAAAGGGGTGAGATCAAGCAATGGTACGGTGTTCTTTACGACATCGAAGATCAAAAGAAGGCGGAAGACGCTTTAATGGAGCGGGAGCGTGCGGTCTGGCAGCTTGTAGAGACATTGCCCGCAATGATCGACTGTGCAGCCCCAGACGGTGAGCCGATCTTTCGCAGCCAGCAACTTAGGGAGTTTCTCGGGTACGGTCTTGAAGATCTCGACGGACTTGGAAAGTCCAGGTTAAACGGCACGCTTGATGCAGGTGTTCATCCGGATGACGTGGGAGGCGTGAAGGAGCAGTACGCAATTTCGCTCCGTACTGGCGAACCATATGCGCGCCGACATCGCCTCCGCCGCTTCGATGGAGAGTATCGTTGGGTGGAGACGCGAGCCAAACCGATGAGGGATGGAGACGGCAAAATTATTCAATGGAATGTGATTTGCCTTGATATCGACGGAGAGGTCAAAGCCGAAGAGAGTTTAAGATTGGCCCAGGAAGCGTTGGCACGCGCAAGTCAGGCTGCCAGCTTGGCCGAGTTATCAGCGTCTATCGCGCACGAGGTAAACCAGCCGCTGTCTGCTGTCCTCAACTCGACAAACGCTTGCCTTCGGTGGCTCCAGGCGGATCCGCCCAATCTCTTCCGGGCCACAAAGTCAGCGGAGCGCGTCATTCAGAGCGCAAACACCGCGGCAGACGTCGTCAGGCGAATTCGCGCGCTCTTCCAGCAATCACTCGATGTCCGGGATGCAACCACACTGGATGGCGTGATAGCTGAAGTCCGCGATTTCATCGCCGCCGAAGCTTCGCGGTATCATACGATGTTGGAAATTGAAGTTGAAAGTCGCCTACAACTTCAGCCTTTCGACCGTATACAAATCCAGCAGGTTTTGATGAACTTAGTTCGAAATGGGCTGGACGCAATGTCCGATGTTTCGTTCGAACGCTTGCTGAAAATAAGGGTTTTCCGTATTGGCAACGAGGTCTTCACCGAGGTGAGCGATCGTGGATCGGGCGTGGAGTTTCCCGATCGGATATTCGAGCCCTTCTTCACCACAAAGGAGAAGGGCATGGGAATGGGGCTCGCAATATCGCGCTCCATTGTCGAGGCCCATGGAGGTCAACTTTGGGCCGAGAAAAGCGGTCCGGTAGGTTCGAGGTTCACGTTTTCGTTGCCAGCAGCTGATTTCCGGTTTGCCTAGCGTGGTGTACTGCGGGTCCACCTAGACCTGCAGTACACCACGCTTTCGCACCAGTGCGGGCAGGTAATCGCCACCGTCTGCACAGGAATTGCGGCGGCTTGTTCGGTCGCTATCGCGGGTGCATCCCGCGATAGCTGCGATGGGGATGCCTTTACGACCTGCGGGTGCGGAGGCGCTCGGCGTAACCAGAATCCAAATGGCCGACTTGAACCGGAAAGATCTTTTCCAAACCATTATGGAGCTCTTCCTCGGAAATCCAACCCTTGCCCCTCGCATCAAGCTTCGCCCATTTGCTTTCGCTGTAGGCGGTGTCGTGGGGTTCACCATTCAACTCGGCGAGGCGGGCCTGCCCATCCATGAACTCGGCTTTCGTGACCTTGCCATCCTTGTCGGTGTCGGCCCAGTCGAGCGCTTGCTTCGACATGCGAGTATGGAATTCCGAAATGAGGTCCTGGTCGCTGCGGACGGCCGGAGCCTGAGAAGCGCTGGGTTGCCGCACACCCACCTTCTCATCGGCAACAGACGAAGTATTCCGGCGGGTTTGAGCGATCAGAGTGTAGAGCGAGTTGTCGGCTCCGATTTTCATGACGGTGATTTCCCTTGCTGGTTGCGGTGATGCGGGCGAGGGTGAGGTGGAGGCCTTGCTTGAAGCTTGCCTTGAACGTGTTTTCGAGAGGTCTGTTACAGTTGCAATCATTTAAAAAAATGCCGCCAAGACCGAGCGGAGATAAGTGAGATTAGAACAACAGTATAGCTATCTGCGGCTAGCGACCAATGGCCTAGTGATCCGGTAAAATCTACAGGTGGAGACCATGACAAAGCAGAAGCTGACGACTGCCGCAGGGGCACCCGTACCTGACAACTTCAATATCGAGACGGCGGGTCCAAGAGGTCCTGCGCTTCTGCAGGATATTTGGCTTATTGAGAAGCTTGCCCATCTTGATCGTGAAGTGATCCCCGAGCGACGAATGCACGCCAAGGGTGCTGGTGGGTATGGCACATTCAAAGTCACTGCCGACATCCGTAAATACTCGAAGGCCGCGATCTTTGCTGAGATCGGCAAGGAAACGCCGATCTTTATTCGCTTCTCGACGGTCGCTGGAGAGCGGGGAGCAGCCGACGCGGAGCGCGACATCAGGGGGTTCGCGATCAAGTTCTACACTGAGCAGGGGAACTGGGATCTGGTTGGAAACAACACGCCTGTCTTCTTCTTCCGCGACCCTCTGCGTTTTCCCGATCTCAATCATGCCGTCAAACGTGATCCACGAACAGGTATGCGCAGCGCAGAAAACAACTGGGACTTCTGGACGTTGCTTCCCGAGGCCCTCCATCAGGTTACGATAGTCATGTCGGATCGTGGAATCCCGCGCTCGTTCCGTCATATGCATGGCTTTGGAAGCCACACCTACAGCATGATCAACACTGCAAGCGAGCGGCATTGGATTAAATTCACCCTGAAGAGCCAGCAGGGTATATCAAATCTTACGGACGGCGAGGCGGCGGGTCTCATTGGTCGAGATCGAGAGAGCCATCAGCGGGATCTGTTCGACAATATTGAGCGTGGTGAATACCCGAAGTGGAAGATGTACATACAGGTGATGTCTGAGGCAGCGGCGGTGTCTCACAAGCACAATCCGTTTGATGTGACAAAGGTATGGCCTCATGCCGAATATCCGCTGATTGAAGCAGGAGAGTTGGAACTTAACCGTAATCCGGAGAATTTCTTCGCAGAAGTTGAGCAGGCTTCGTTTTCTCCGGCCAATATCGTTCCGGGAATTGGATTTTCACCAGACAGGATGCTGCAGGCGCGGCTGTTTTCCTACGGTGACGCTGCGCGATATCGTCTTGGCGTCAACCATCACCAGATCCCGGTAAATGCGCCTCGCTGTCCAGTTCACTCGTACCATCGTGACGGCGCCATGAGGATCGACGGAAACTACGGCGCCGCCAAAAGCTACGTACCGAATTCCGCCAGCGCGTGGGAGGAGCAGGCCAATTTCAGGGAGCCGATGCTGAGTTTGAACGGCCCTGCTGGTCGCTTCGATCACCGTGTCGACGAAGATCACTTCGAACAACCCGGTATTCTGTATCGATTGATGACCGAGGAGCAGAAGGCAGTCCTCATTTGCAATACAGCAAGATCGATGGAAGGGGTCTCGGAGGAGGTGCGATCACGGCACGTCGCTAATTGCCGCCGCGCTGATCATGATTATGGGGATCGCTTGGCGCGAGCTCTAGGATTGGCGAATAACTCTTGTGGGGGCTGTACCGGTCCATGCGGTGAAATTTGTGGAGGCTTGAGAAAATAGGCTGAAGCTCTCCCCAAATGCATATCAGCGTTGTCGGATAGACAAATGTGACTGCTTGGCTGGCTGAGTTGTCGTCAGCCAGCCAATAACGCTCTCTTGAAGTCACCTCATCTTCGAAAAAGCCTTTGCGAGTTCAGCAGAGAAGAGCTCAGGCTGCTCCCAAGCAGCGAAATGACCTCCATGCTCGACGGTGTTCCAGTAGAATAGGTTGGACCATGCACGCTCCACCCAAGGGCGAGGTGCCTTGAAAAATTCGTGCGCGAAGATTGATGCCGCCATTGGGAGATCGATCGGACCCGCGGAATAGTTGCCGAAGCCCGTCTGGAAAACCTCCCAGTAAAAACGTGCAGATGACCCGGCTGTGTTGGTGAACCAATAAAGTGAAATGTTGTCGAGCACGGCATCGACCGGCAGGGCTTCTTCGAAATTTCCGTTGTTGTCCGACCATGCTTGAATCTTTTCCAGGATCCACATCGCCTGCCCGACGGGAGAATCTGCTAGGCCGTAGGCGAGCGTCTGGGGCCGCGTGCCCTGTTGGTGCGCGTATCCGCCGCCCGGACCGGCAAGGAAAGCCATCGCCTCAATCGCCTGCTGTGCTTCGGGGGTGTTTGCATCTTCTGCGTCAAATACCAGCGGGAGATTGACATGGGCCGCGACCAGTCCTTTGGGCTTGCGCTGCGCCAATCGATGCGTGACCAGCGATCCCCAGTCGCCTCCCTGCGCTACCCATCGGTGATAGCCAAGACGATCCATCAGCACGCCCCAGGCGTCGGCCGTGCGCTCTGCGTTCCAGCCCAGACCAATAGGTCGATCGGAGAAGCCGTAACCGGGAATGGAGGGGATAACAACGTGGAACGCATCTTTTGCCTGACCGCCGTAGCCGGTCGGATTGGTAAGCCGATCGATGGAACCGAGGAACTCAACGACAGATCCCGGCCAACCATGCGTCATAATAATAGGCAAAGCGTTTTCGTGCTTCGACCGAACATGGATGAAATGGATGCCTAGGCCATCTATTTCCGTTCGGAACTGCGGATACTTGTTGATGCGCTTTTCGAACTTACGCCAGTCGTAATAATTGACCCAATAATCAACCAAGGCCTTCGCGTCCTCTAAGGGGAGACCCTGTTCGTGGCCTTCGACAGGCTCCTTGTCCGGCCAGCGAATGTTGGTCAGTCTGTTTGTAAGATCATCTATCGCTGCCTGGGGGATGCTTACTTCGAAGGGTGTCAGGTCAACGGACGCCTTCGGAAGCGTGGCTTCCTGAAAGCCACCGCGAGCGGCTACGCTGTCTGTCAGGAGCGCCGCGCCGATAGCAGCAGCGCCACCGAGCAGAGCCCGTCTCGACGGTGATTGCAATCCCTTAGGGTTCAATGATGAATGTCCGGTCATTGTTCTCGCGCCTTTGTGCTTCACGTTTTTCGGGGGGTGCGTGCATAGACGCAATATCCCGCGCCATACGTAAGCTTGCGCCATTCTGCCGATTAGCCTGCCAGCGCGCACAAAGGTTGTTCTCGGAGAAATGTACGCATCACGATTACACACTCCAAAGAATACATGTTGTTCCTTGAAGACAGCTAATATGCGTGCCGATGGGCAATTACCTCCTCCGTATCGAAACGGAGTTTGAAAAATGAGTGCTTTAAAAGGCAAAGTCGCCATCATTACAGGCGGTAACAGTGGGATTGGCAAGGCAACCGCCCGGCTTTTTGTGCAAGAGGGTGCGAACGTCATCATTACCGGAAGACGGCAAGATGTCCTTGACGCCGCCGTGAAGGAAATAGGCACTGGCGCAAGCGGATTCTGTGGAGACGTCGCCGACGTCGAATTTCATAGCCGTCTGGCGGAAGACGTCCGAAGCCGCTTCGGAGCCGTCGATATCTATATGGCGAACGCCGGAATTATCAATCTGACGGATTCTGATAAAGTAAGCCCGCAGGAGTATGATCAGCACTTCGCAGTGAATAGCCGCGGCGTGTTCTTCGGTGTTCAGGCCATCGCGCCTTTGATCAATGACGGGGGCAATATCATCGTTACGAGTTCCCTTGCCGCGACGAAGGTTCTTCCACAGCATACCCTATACGCGGGCTCCAAGGCCGCGATCGCCGCTTTTGCGCGCAACTGGGCCATTGAATTCAAGCAAAGGCGTATTCGAGTAAATATCTTGAGCCCCGGCCCCGTGGAAACAGAAATCCTTGGAAAGCTGGGCATCAGCGAGGCCGATCGGCCTGCACTCGATGAGCATATGGCGAACACCATCCCTACGGGGCGATATGGTCGGCCAGAGGAGCTCGCGCAGGCTGCACTGCTCCTTGCGTCGAACGACTTCGTGAATGGCGTGGAATTGCACGTCGACGGTGGGATGTCGTTGGTCTGACGTGCTCTCGAAGATCGGCCGGCACGATAGAGGCGCCGGCCGATCTGAGCTATTGCGGGTGGAAGAGCAGGCAGGCTCCAAGGCGCGGCTCGAGCAGAAAATGCGGTTATTTCGGCAGGTAGGCAAACCAATGTTTGGGTTGTTCACATTACCTCAGTAGCCGAAATTGGACTGCGATCTCTTGGTGAGACCGTGCCTGCTTTTCCTGGGGCGGTAATATCCAGGTAATGAAGACAGCCGTTTATTTCAAAATCTCAGAAGGATGTCCTATGCGTAAACTCATGAAGTTTGCAGCATCTGCAACGTTGTATGCAGTTTCGCTCCAGCCCGTCTCTGCCGAAACAGCAAAGCCCACGATAGTCCTTGTTCATGGGGCATTCGCGGATTCTTCCAGCTGGAACCCAGTTGTGTCGCGTTTGGAAAAAGACGGTTACGCCGTCATGGCGGTCGCCAACCCTCTTCGAGGCGTGAAGTCTGATGCGGAATACGTCGGGCGCGTACTGGAGGGCTTGAAGGTACCTGTTGTGCTGGTTGGGCATTCTTACGGTGGGTCGGTTATCAGTGAAGCGGCAGCAGGTGCCGGCAATGTGAAAGCTCTTGTCTTCGTTGCCGCATTTGCGCCTGATCCTGGCGAGTCGGCTGCAACGCTTTCTGGTAAAAATCCGGGAAGTACACTTGCCCCAACGCTGGCACCGCCAGTCGTACTGGGGGACGGTACAAAAGACCTCTACATAGAGCAGAGCAAGTTTCCCGAGCAATTCGCTGCTGATGTGCCCCTGGCTGCTGCCAAATTGATGGCGGTTGCACAACGGCCGATAACAGATGCAGCGTTGGCAGAACCCACGCGCAATGCCGGCTGGAAGAACATCCCTTCATGGTTCGTTTATGGTGATGCAGACAAGAATATTCCGCCGTTTACGCTGCAATGGATGGCAGAGCGCGCAAAGTCGAAGGGAACGGTTGCAATCAAAGGTAGCTCCCACGTCGTGATGATCTCTCATCCCGGCGAGGTCGCGAAACTGATTGAAGAAGCAGCAAAAGTTATAAAATGATATGCACGCTGTCAGCAATTCCAGCAGGGTTGCTGACAGCGCCGTATCTCCTGTAAGGGAAGTGTTGCCCTATTCTCACCTCCTAAAACCTTCGTATAGGTATGGGCGCGACGACGCCATGTTATGATTGAAACCGGTCGTGATCGCTCGCGTTATGATACGACCGGGAGCGAGACATGCAGCCTGAAGGTGATCTACGGCATGAACTTGATCGTCCTGCGATCTGCATCGTAGATGACGATTCTGCAATCCGTACGTCCCTCATGGATCTTTTCGATTCCATGGAAATGTCAGCTATATGCTTTGAAAGCGGCGACGACTTTCTCGCGCGGGCGAATCTCGGCAGGGCGGGATGCATTCTTTTAGACATCCATATGCCCGGAATCGATGGCCTCGCAATCCAACGACACATCACGACCGTCAAGAGCATGCTGCCGATAGTTTTCATGACAGGTAGAGCGACTGTCCCTTTATCCGTGCAGGCAATGAAAAGAGGGGCCAGTGACTTTCTGTTGAAGCCGCTGGATCAGGACGAAATCATTCTGGCGACGGATAAAGCCGTCCGGCGAAATGCGGAACGGCGAGCGCAGGCCGCCGAAATCGGCGGCACGGTGGCCCATGCGAAAACGCTTACACCACGCGAAAAGGAAGTCATGGCCTATGTAGTCAAGGGATACTTGAGCAAGCAAATCGCTCACGAACTATCTGTGAGTGAAATGATGATAAAGCTTCATCGCAGCAGAATGATGAGGAAGATGCGCGTAAAGTCACTTGCGGAGTTGGTCAAGAAAGCTGATCTGCTTTTTAAGCATGTTGAATATTTTTCATATGAAAATACATGAATGCTGGTTGGGGCGGCTAATCTTTTCCCGAAGAGAGTTCGGTAACGCGCATGTCAGCAAGAAAAAAAGCAATAGTTGCTGTCGTTGATGACGATAAACATCTAAGGGAGTCGCTGCAAGACTTGCTGGAAGCAGAAGGGTTCGTAACCCACCTATACGCTTCTGCCGAGGATTTCCTTTCGAAGTTTGAATCTATTCCGGCCGACTGCATATTGGCAGATGTCAAGATGACCGGCATGTCGGGTATCGACATGCTTCGCATTCTGCGGACGAAAGTAGGCTGTCCGCCAGTATTGATAATGACGTCCTACGGGGACACGAGAATGCAAACCATCGCATTTTCCGCCGGAGCAATGGCATTTCTTTCAAAGCCTCTCGATAGCCGCGACCTCATATCTTGCATCAAGAGAGCGGTAAGCTAATGCCGAAGTAACGCCTTTGATCTCGGATGCTCCGGCGTAGCAAGCGATTAGATTTCCTGCCCCCCGTTCGCTGCTCCGGGTTCTCCGGCAGAATTGAGCAGCTCTGGGAACCGCTAGCGCACACCACTAAACCTTCGTTTGGGAGGTGCTGGCGAACGCGCGGTGCTAGCCTCCCCGCAACTCAGACGTCGGAGATTGAAATGAAAACGATCAAATATCTTGTGCTGGGGATGGTTTGGTTCAATGTGGTGTTGGCAGGCTGGCTCTCGATACACATGCTCTACGATCCGGCAGGATGGTACCACTTCGTCCCCGGTGTCACTGACACGGGGTTTTTCAATCAGCACTTCATCCGCGATATTGGAATAATTCAGGGGTTTGTCGCCGTTGCCTTCGCTGTCGGCATATACCGAGAGGATAGGCGAATTGAACTCTGGGCGGTCGCGACGCTTTGGCTCATTGCGCACGGTGCGTTTCACCTCTGGGAGGTCGCTGTTGGGATTTGCTCGGCGTCCGTTATCGTTCGCGATTTCCCGGCGGTCAGCCTCCCGGCGATTTTCGGAATAGCAGCGACGGTGTGGGCGTGCGGTCAGCGACGAAACGTTCTTGGTTCCAATTCGGCCGCGTCGGTCAACATCTGACTGAAAAGCGAGGGACGAATCTTTGTCCCTCGCTTCGAGCTATCGGCAACTATCAAGCGTAGATCGTTCGGGAAAGCCACTCATGGAAGGTGATGTTGGAGGTTATAGCATTTCCGGCAGACAGCAAGCTGTCAGGTGCAAGCCTTACACCGAAATAGTGCGCGTCCGTGTCGGAGGTCACGGCCCTATTGTCTTCGGTCGCAGTAAGCAGCTCATGCGCCAGGTCGACAAGCTTTGCCGACTCCGGTCCGCTGACTTCCACCATCGTGTTGCGGGGCATCTCATCCGTCAGTTTGACGATCCAATTTGCGGCTTCGTCCGCGGAAATGGGTTGAAGCACCACCGGTGGGAGCCGGAGCACACCGTCAACCGACGCCGCATTGATAATGCCGTTGAAAAATTCGAAAAACTGGGCAGACCTGATGATGGTATAGGCCAGACCGGACGCGCGGATCAGATTTTCCTGCACGAGCTTTGCACGGAAGTAGTCGTTCTCGACCAGATGTTCGACGCCCAACACTGACAACGCCATGTAGTGCCTTATACCGGACATCTTCGCCGCGGCAGTCAGATTTCTTCCTGCCCGCTTGAAAAATTCCAAGGCATCCCCTTCACCGAAAGCCCCCGAATTCGTCACATCAACCACCACATCGGCTCCATTTAGAACGCTTGCCAGCCCTTCGCCGGTGTAGACGTTCACTCCCGTTGTTTTGGATGCTTCGATGACTTCCTTTCCGTGACGTTCCAGTCTGCGAACTATTTTCGAACCCATCATGCCGTTTGCGCCGACAACTACCACCTTCATCGTATTTCTCCATCGGTGTTGGTAGTTGCAACTGTAGGCTATTCTCCACTTTGTTCGACTAAACCAAGTTTTAGGTTGACTGCTGCCTGTTTCAGCGTGGAAGCGCCAACGCGCGTTGGGTATTGCTCCATCTAAATCTTATTTTTTCGAGAAGTTGAAAGAAATAAGGATAACTCGCCGTTTACGGGTGCATACATAAACCATGGTTTATGGTCTCTCCGAACCCGAACTATGGTAAGCTGATCACAACAGGAGAGTAGGGCTATTGTTGCGGGTTCCAGCTGTGCTGTCCCGCGATGCGCGACATCCAAGGCCGTCTAGCGTCTAGCTTTGGTCTGGGCGTTTTGAATTTGCTGCAGTTTGACCGAGGCAACACCATGCAACACGTCGAAGTTAAAGCGGAAGCGTCGTCAGATCCCATCATTTACGTCGTGGATGACGACGAGGAGTTGCGCGATTCACTGCTTGATCTCTTTTTGATCACAAAACAGCGCGCTTCAGCGTTTTCCAGCGGGTCGGAATTTTTGAAGCTGGCAGATACGAGCGCCGCAGGATGCGTCGTCGTTGATCTCAGAATGCCAGGTGTTACCGGGTTGGATCTGCAAAAGCAGCTCACCTCCCTTGGCAGCCGGCTGCCTATAATCTTTTTAACGGCATATGCGGATATCTCGACGAGCGTGAGAGCTATGAAAGCGGGTGCAACCGACTTTATTACCAAGCCATTCACTAACCAGGATCTGCTGCAGGCTATCGACCACGCGATCAACCTAGATAGGGAACGGCGAAAGACCGACGCAGAAAGCGATCGTATTAGATTTCTGGCTGAAACTTTGACCCGGCGCGAGCGGGAAGTCATGCTGGCCGTGGTTAGCGGGTTGATGAACAAGCAAGTCGCCTATCAGCTCGGAATAAGCGAGATGACAGTCAAGATTCACCGCATGAGCGTCATGCGGAAAATGCAGAGTCGATCGCTGGCCGATTTGGTCCGCAAGGTTGAGCAGTTACCGAAAGACTAATTGGACCGTGCCTCCTTTACCCCCATGATGGGCGCTGAGATACAGGACCTGTGTAGGTCTGCCACGGAAACTCCCGAAATTATCTGACCGGCGGGCCCTTCGGATAGCTTCTGGCTTGCTGATTCGAGAGTGAGCAGTCCATGAAGATGGCCCATCTACCCGCGACGAGATGCGGTGGTGCGCAACCGAAATGGCTCCGCACCCCAACCCGTCGCTACCGCCCCGAATACAGAAGCCCAAAACTGAATAAACTTGGCGGCAAGGTCACGGAAGAACGCAACGAGCACGATCATCGGGAGAAAAGTTCAAATCCTGTTAGGCGCGCCAAATTTTCGTAACGATTAAGAAGACTGGGAACTTTGCTTCATTGGTAAGTTCAGGAGCTGCTGCTGAAAGAGATTTCGGTTAGCAACAACAGATAATCAGCGGAAATAATTTCCGCCCATCACCCCTTGAATACATGTTTGCGGTGAAACTGCGAATGCGGCCGCTCGTCTGCGCGTGCTGGGACAAGCAGGCGCCGCTCCGGATTGATGAGCCTTTGTGATGATGTCGGGCACACCGCTGTCGGCGATCAGCAGGCTGTAATCGTCATTGACCGAAATCAGCCCGCGATCGAACATCCCGTGCGCTGCTCCCGACAGCGCCAGACCATTGCGGACGCTGTCCGGTCCACCATGTGCCACCGGGCGGATATGCGCGGCCTGGACCTCCGAGCGCCTCCACCGTTGATCAACTTGAGTCCGGTGACGGCACAAGTGTCCTGGTAGGCCGACTTAAGGGCCGTTAAGGAGAATTGGCTGGGGAACCTGGAACCTACCTCGACCTCTCAAACATCCCAAACCTACGTTTATCTATGCCCAGAGCAATATTCGCTTAGGGTTGGAAAGGTTCGTCAAACGTCGATGACACCTTTCACCCCAATTAGGAATGACACAATGACACAGCGTATTAATTTTGCGAAGGAGTCCTCGGGTATCACGAAAAAATTCGTGGAGTTCGTTGCGGCCACCAAGGAGAACGCGGTCGAAGAATCCATTCGTGACCTGGTCAACGTACGCATCGCACAGCTCAATAATTGCACATTCTGTATCGACATGCATATCAAGCAGGCGAAGATTCATGGTGAGCGCGAGCTGCGCCTCTATCACCTTGCATCCTGGCGTGAATCGACGCTTTTTGCGCCTAGGGAGCGCGCGGCACTTGCCTGGGCCGAGGTGCTGACCAAGCTGCCAGAGTTGGGTGTTGCCGACGATGTCTATGAGCGCGTGCGCACGCAATTGAGCGAGAAGGAAATCTCCGACCTGACGTTCGTTGTGATGGCGGCGAACGCATGGACCCGTGTTAACGCCGGGTTCAAAACTGTCCCTGGATCTTCGGATGCCATGCTCGGGCTCGATAAGGCTGGCTTGAACTAATCAACGGAGGTGCATCAGCATCAGCCGGCGCAGTTCTCCAATACTATTCCAGATATACAAGGAGCGAGAGATGAAAGTCGTTGTTATCGGTGGAACCGGCCTGATCGGTTCGAAACTTGTGAAGCTTCTCCAGGTCAAGGGCCAAGAAGTGATTGCCGCTTCGCCGGCCTCGGGCGTGAATACCATTACGGGCGAAGGCCTGGCGGAGGTACTGAAAGGCGCAGAGGTTGTCGTCGATGTCGCCAACTCGCCATCATTCGAAGACAAAGCGGTGATGGAGTTTTTCCAGAAGTCCGGCCGTAACCTGTTGACGGCCGAGACTGCCGCAGGGATCAAGCATCACGTTGCGCTTTCAGTCGTCGGGACGGACCGTCTCCAGGACAGCGGCTACTTTCGGGCAAAGCTGGCACAGGAGAAGCTTATCAGGGAAGCAAAAATCCCTTACACGCTGGTTCACTCTACGCAGTTTTTTGAGTTCATGTTCGGCATCGCTCAATCCGGCACTCAGGGCGGTAAGGTTCACCTCTCTCCTGCTATGATGCAGCCGATCGCTTCGGACGATGTCGCCGATGCTCTCGTTGACCTGGTGTTGGGGCCTCCCATCAACGGGGTGGCGGAAATTGCCGGTCCAGAACCGATCCGAATCTCGGATGCGGTTGAAAAGTATCTGCGGCAGATTGGCGATCGGAACGAGGTCGTCGTTGACGACAAGGCGAAATACTTCGGTGCGTTGCTCGATGACAAGACACTTATGCCCGGTGCAGGCGTGCGGGTAGGCAAGACGGCCTTCTCGGATTGGGTGAAGACTGCTACCCCGCCTCCTGCTCGATAGGACGAATTTCTAGCTCTTCAGCCGACAGAGGTCGGCTAGCATTAAGGGGATTGCTGAGGGAGATTGCAGATACTGCAATCTCTCTTTTTGTGATTGCCGTTTCAGGGCTAGTATCTTGCGTCAGGTCGTTGGCATGTCAATCGATCCGCCGTGTCAACACGTCAATATGCGCTCCGGCCAGTTATTGCATGCATCTTGGTGGTGGTGGGACGCACGACCAACGAATTCTTTGGCAGGGTAGTTGTTTCGATTGTCGTTTCTCACGAACAAGCCACCATAGGGTGAGGGAGCGGAGATTGCAGTTATAGCAGTTCGACCTATCCCGCAGTTGCCGCACACCGGGTCTGGGTGAAGTTCTGGGGATATCGCGTGGGATCGATGCGGTCGGAGCCCATAGACCGATAGTGCAAAGGGTCAAATTGACCTTTGATTGTCGCAAATGAATAAAAAGGGCCAAAAGCCTGGAGTTCAACGCGAATGGAGGATGCCCCAAACCGGGCATCCTCCAGGCAGATTTAGCTTTCGATGAAGCTGAGAATGTCCGAATTGATCATAGCTGCATGGGTTGTCGCCATGCCGTGAGGCAGGCCCTTGTAGATCTTGAGGGTCGCATTCTTCAGGAGCTTTGCAGAAAGTACCGCGGAGTCCGCCACCGGAACGACTTGATCGTCTTCACCATGCAGCACCAGGGTAGGTACATCAATCGACTTCAAGTCCTCCGTGAAATCCGTCTCCGAGAAGGCCTTGATTCCGAGATAATGAGCGTTCGCCGCGCCGGTCATCCCTTGCCGCCACCAATTCTGGATCATCGCATCCGATGCTTCGACGCCATCGCGATTAAAACCGAAGAATGGCCCGCGGGCGACATCGTAATAGAACTGGGATCTGTTGGCTGCCAAAGCCGCACGAAAGCCATCGAAGACATCAATGGGCAGTCCACCGGGGTTTTCCGCAGTTTTGACCATGATCGGAGGCACCGCACCGATTAGCACGAGCTTGGCCACCCGCCCCTTGCCATGTTTGGCAGCGTAGCGGGTCGCTTCGCCGCCACCCGTCGAATGTCCGACGTGAATAGCACTCCGGAGATCGAGGTGTTCGACTACTGCAGCAACGTCCGACGCGTAGTGGTCCATGTCATGCCCGTCGCTGACCTGGCTCGACCGGCCGTGGCCGCGGCGATCGTGAGCAACAACCCGATAACCCTTCGAAAGGAAGAAGAGCATCTGGTTGTCCCAATCATCACTGCTCAGCGGCCATCCATGATGGAACACGATTGGCTTTCCATCCCTAGGACCCCAGTCCTTGTAGAATATGACCGTGCCGTCTTTGGCGGTTGCGTAGCCGGTGGCGTTAGAAGAACTGCTCGCTGGTTTCTTATCCGCGGCCGCGGCGGTTGTGACACTCATAGCCGCCGCTGTCGCTGTAAGTGTCAGCGTCCCCGCCATGATATTCCTCCGTGTGGAGGCAATAGAGCACATATTCATTTTGAGTCTCCTGATCGAACAATTGAAAATACGCTCCGACCACGGTTTCAAAGTAAGTCGCCATTGGTGGAGCTCTTAACGCTAACAATTTGTATTATAGTATGGAACTATACATTGGTTTCCCTTCTCGCTCTTCTAGCCAGCCGGATTGAAGGACCTGCCGTTTCTGAACGGCCAGCGAATGCATGCGCCGTTGATCGGACGCGTTGGGGATCGCTCCAGTATTGGAGGGATTGGCTGATCGGTCTCGTCCGAACGCCACTCGAAAAGTTGCGAGCCAGGATTGTGATCGTGCACAATTAAGTCATGATCAACCGCGAGGACGAACTCGGCGTGAATCCTGTCGTGAAAACCTGCAAACAACATCCGCTGTCTTTTAGGCGGCCCGCTGCGTTCGCACACAAGCACCTCGAATAAGCCAATAGCCGCATCCCAGTGCGATATCGATAGGGGACTTCTCTGCGCGGCTAGCGCTCGGTCGGAATATGCATAGATCTCTGGGAGATAGAAGAATTCGTCAATCTCGGCCCGTCCCAGTCTCTTGTCGTCGGGCTGCCAGTTATTGCTGTTAAGTGGCCCCATTTGATATTCGGAAACGAGCCGTCCGTGGCAAAGCGCTTCCCGAGCTTTATAGCCAAAGCCGTTCTTGTAAATTGCCATCTCGATCAGAGCGCTTCTGTAATCAAATGGCCTATCGCGAATGCGGTCCAGAATTGTTTTGAGGTCGCGGAGATAGTTCTTGTAGGATGTGACAGGCATCTTCATATCCACTTCGCTTGAATTGCCGAGTTCGGCCCGCGGAGAGCGCAAAATGCGGGAACTGCGAGACCACAGCGTAACTTCCGCTGTCTTGCCGATCAGCATGGTCGCGGGGCTGGGGACGATCTGCGTTGGTCGTGGAGCGATGTTAGGCAGATGTTCGTCGCGGTCACAGCTATACAGAGGTTTGAACCGCCCCGGCTTGGCCGGAGACCCCAACTCGTGAGAAGTAGGGTCTATGACAAGCAAGACGACGAACAAATTCTCTCCTGAAGTCCGCGCCCGCGCCGTTCGGATGGTGACGGAGCATGAAGC
>NZ_PVBJ01000022.1:0-28978 GCF_002968565.1 Neorhizobium sp. T25_27 | reverse complement strand
TGACGCCGCCCGCCAATATCCCGAACGGGGCCTCCAGTTCCGGCAGGCCTGCGGCCACGCCCGTTTCCCAGAAGCCGAACGCGCCGGTTCAGCCCACGAACCTGGTGCTGCAGATCCAGCGCGGCCTGTCGAACATCGCCTATGCGGATGTCGAGGTCGACGGCGTTGCCGGCAGCCAGACCAAGGCCGCCATCCGCCGCTTCCAGCGCCATTACCGCTTGCCGGAAACCGGCGAGCCCGACGAGCTGGTGCTGAAGAAGCTGAAGTCTATCGGCGCGCTGTAGGGGCGCACTGTCCCGAATATTCTTTTGCTGGCACGGCAAGTGCAACAACGAACGCTTTGGGCCGAAGCGGTCATTGCAGGATTGAGTTGGGTTCGTCTGAGATGGGGTGAAGGGGACAGGCAGGTTTCGGCGGCTAACTCCGAGGAAGCGGCCATTCAACACCTTGCTACTTGGGCAGGCCCTCGGTTAGCGGTTTTCACCATAAAAGGCGGTTTGTCTGTCGTAGTCAAAGGGGCAAAGGTGAGAGCCTAGGGATACGCGACGGCGATTGCCTGCCGGTGCTCGTCGGTCATCTCCGCTTCGATTTCATCGAACCAAGCCAGCATCTCGTCCCAGTTGCTGCGGCTGAATACCTTCACTCCGTAACGCTTTTCTAAGTCCACCTGCTGCCTGCCTACGATTTCATGCATGGGCCCGTCGATGAGAATAGCGTCACAATAGGGCGCATAGGTCGAAATGTGATCCACGTCGTAATAGAAGCCGGAGTGCCTCTTCAGAGCGTCATCTCTGTTCTGGTAGGCTCCTTGAACCACTAGCATCTTCAGTGTGGCAAACATCCGACTCCTGAGGTCCTGCATCGGGACAGCCTGGAACTGTTCGGTTGAATAGAACTCAACGATGCGTTCTAGCTTAGCCTTGTGGTCCATTTCTTTGGGAAACTGGCTCAGCATCACCTGCACCACTTTGGACATGACGGGCGAGTCCAAGAGGGCTGTGTAGTCGCCCGAAAATATCCGCTTTGCGTAGGTTATGTAGGAGTTGACGTAGCCGTTGGCGGCGGCTTCATGCTCCAACCCTTTGTCTTGTTCGAAGGTGTTGGTCGAGTTTCGCCAGTTCGGGAAAAGGTCAATCAATCCTTCGATAGCTTCGGTTTTTCCCTTTCGGACAACGTCGCGGTCGCGGTTGTAGCCGCCGACGTCAATTCTATAATACCCATCCCACACATGGATGTCGTCGCTGATGGCGTCAGCTTTCTCAAACTCCACCGGCTCGTTGTGGAGCCAAGCGTGGAGGGCAGCCTGCAACTGGTCGTTCTCAATACGGTAGGCGGGCTTGAATTCGTGACCGCGTGACGTGTGCTTGATGAACTCCATCAGTTCCGCGTACCGCTCCCACATGTGCGTTTCGTCCTCGTGGATGCTAGAGAACGGCACAACCAATTGTTGGTTGGCTGTGAGGTTGGAAATGCGTTCGGCCGCCTCGACAAATATGGGATCGTTGGCGCGGAAGGCGTGACTAAAAAAGAACTGGTCCAGATACAGGACCTTCTTCTTCACCTCAGGCAGCGAGACTTTCTCATTGTACCGGCAACGTCCACACCCGCGGTACACGTACCGGGAATAGACATCCACGTTGCCAAAGGCCTGCTTGGCGCCACAGCCGGGACAGTCTCCGATAATGTGGCTGACAAGGGCCATGTTGCTCCGAATCGGGCACAGCACCCGTTCCAGAGAAATAACGAATTTAAGGGTCCGAGAACAGTATCGAGAAAAAGGAGGGCCCTTAAGGTTGGCGGTTGCCTAGACGAACGGCAGCTTTCGAGCGGCGACGGAAGTGCTCCAACCGTCAGGAACTGGGGTCGGGAGCGGACCTTCATGAATGCTTCGAGGGATGCCCGCAATTGACGCGAAATCGCCGCGATCGCCCCACAGCCCACGGGCATTTGCCGCCTTCTCAAGGGAGTGCCTCTCCCCGCCGGAACGGAGAGAGGATGAAAGGCAATGTCTCGATATGCAGGAAATCGCCTCAGAAAACGGCGAGATATCAGCTCAATGCGCAAGTAGCGAAGCCCAAACTCCTTTTAATGACGCCGCTTCCAGCGCCACTACCGCCTGCCCGAAACCGGGGAGTCCGACGAACTGGTGTTGAAGAAGCTGAAGTCGATCGGCGCGCTGTAGGGCGGCCGCGCTCAATCTCTGAAGGGCTGCTTTGCCCCCTCATTGCGGTCATTCAACCCGATCTTGCGATGTCTTGAAAGCTGCCGGTCCGATTGGTCACTGAGCCCGGCGAACCTAGAAGACGAAGCCGCCAAAGTTCATCACGAATTCTGGCCGAAGCATCTGGGCAAGACATAGTCTCTTTCGTCCGAAATGCTGCTGGGGCAAGCATCGAGGTGGTGTGTCTGGACCAGTTCCGTCGCATCTTTTCAAATTGGGTCTTCACCCATTGCCCGCGCAGTAATGCACCTCCTGCAAAACGGGAGGAAACATGGTAGGATCGCGACCTCGCTTTCCCTACTGATGGAGACCGTGATGAACTTGCTTCGACGGCTGAGGGATCTGTGCGATGCCTTCAACGCTCATGATCTCGATCTGATCATGACCTACTTCGCTGAAGACTGCATATTGGAGATGCCACGCGGGCGCGATCCATGGGGGTCTCGCTTGAAAGGCAAGACCAAGGTGCGAGAGGCTCTGGCGTCGCGCTTTCAGGGCCTGCCTGACGTTACCTACAACAACGCTGAGCACTTCGTTGATGAAGCATCCGGAACTGGGATGTCGAGATGGACCCTCATGGGTACGTCGGTCAATGGGACAAAGACGGAAGTCCAAGGTTGCGATCTTTATACATTCCGGAATGGTCAGGTGGTCCGCAAAGATTCCTATTGGAAGATCGTCGAGTAGCTACAAGAGCAGATGTTGACGCTCTTGAGGTGCCTCAGCTTTGAGCCGTCGGTCAGCTTCCGGCCCCAAATTTGGTCACTCGACTAAGCCGACGCTGTGTCCGCTTCTGGCGCAAAGTCGCCACGGTAGCCCCACGCCTGGCGGCGTTTGCTGCCGACTGCCGGACATATGCCGCCTCGTTTTGCCACATTCCCGAATGTTCTATGTTTCCAGCGGCGAGAGCTCGCCGCTCAACGCATCGCCACCGCTTCCAGCACCAGCCGTTTCAGCTCTTCGGCAGGTGGGGCGAGGCGGGTTTCGGCGACGTGCAGCGCAAGCTCGATCGCGCCGAGATCGGGCAGGCCCGCGTCTTTCGCATCAAGCGCGGCAAGCTGCGCCGGTTTGCCCTCGACGATCCGGGGGGTGACGCCAAGCCCTGCGGTGACCGCGGCCCAGAGGCCGGCAAGGCTCGGGCTGGCGAACGCGTGGCGCCAGGCGATGCCGTTCCGATCGAGCGCATCGATGGCGGCCTTGCGGAAGGCGCAGGGCGGATCGAAGGCGACGATCGCAAGTGCGTCTCCGGGCATATGCCGGAAACCATCCGGGCCGATCCAGGCGATGTCGCGCCTTGCGACGATCTGCGCCCGCGGGCTGGCGAGCGTGCCCCAGGTCAGCGCCACGTCGAGTTCGCCCTTGTCGATCGCCTGTACCATCGCGACACCTCGGTCGACGCGCGCCTCGACCCGCACCTTCGGATGGACTTTTGAAAAGCGGCCGAGCAGGTCGGGAAGCCAGGTTTCGGCGAAATCCTGCGGCACGCCGATCCTGACCCAGCCTTCGAGCTTGCCGACGCCGCGCACCGCCGCCCGCGCCTCGTCGTTGAGTTCCAGGATGCGCCTGGCATAACCAAGCAGGATTTCGCCTGCTTCGGTCAGCACAAGCCCACGGCCCTGCTTCTGCAGCAGGGTTTCGCCCACCTGTTCCTCGAGCTTCTTCAATTGCAGGCTGATCGCCGAAGGGGAGCGGCCGAGCCGGTCGGCGGCCTTGGCGAAACTGCCGAGTTCCAGGCCGAGGGCAAAACTTCTCAACGTGTCGATATCGAGGTTGATGGGCAGCATGATCGTTGAGTTCTGCAAAAGAGTTTGTTTAAAACTTCGCGATTTTCAAAACGATTGTGCGGGGAGAAGATAGCGGCGTCAACAGAAATCCGAAAAGGAGAACGTCATGCCCTTCGTTCACGTCATCATCGCCGGCAAAAGCATCGAACCGGAAGCCAGGCGCCGGCTTCAGCAGGAAACCACGGTGCTGATGAACACGATCATGCGCAAGCGCCGCGAGGTCACCGCGGTCCTGGTGGAGGAGGTCGATCTTTCCGGCTGGACCGTCGGCGGCGAACCGCTGGAAGTGGCCGCGCATGTGGAGGCCAATGTTACGCTCGGTACCAATACGGCCGAGGAGAAGAAGCGTTTCATCGAGGCGATGGACGCGCTTTTGAAAAAGAGCCTCGGCGAGATACCGCCCGCCACCTATGTCATCGTCCGCGAGGTCGAGGCCGACGCCTGGGGTTTCGGCGGGGTGACGCAGGAATACCGGCGTACAAATGCAATGACGGCGTGATCCTCATCGCACCGGTTGGATGGCGCCCGGCATGGCCGGGCGCATCTCTGCCTTTAGAAAACGGCGAGATATTTCAGCAGCGAAATGATGCCGATGATGATGATGATGATCTGCGCGATCTGCTTCGCGCGGCCATCGATCGGCAGGCGCGCGACGAGATAGAGAACCAGGACGATCACCAGGAAGGTGATCAGAATGCTGATCAATGCGGAAGTAGCCAAGCCCCAAACTCCTTTTCATGACAGTGCCGTACGACACCGCCTGTGTAAATATGGTGCAGTGGGCGAAAGGAAAGGGCGCGGCAGCGCGATTTTCCGTTTCTTCTCAGGGACTTCCGTTGCCTGGTTCCCGTGGAAGGGCTCAGACCGCCTCGGCGCCGAGCTCCCAGGCCCAGTGCAGATGTCGGTCCTTCAGCGTCCGGTCACGCAGGTAACCGGTCAGCTCCTCGTCGATCTCCTCCAGCCGCTCGATCGCGAAATCCTCCGGCCGGTTGGCATTCCAGGCCGCCTGCAGGCTCTTGCTCACATGGCTGCCGTGCCGGAGCGTGAACCAGATGCGGTTCTGGATCTTGTCGAGGTCTCCGGAGCGGCCGATCCATCGCTGCCCCATGGGTGCAAAACGGATGGCATAGATGCCGGCCGGAGCCTTGCGTTCCTTGTAGGCGGAGATCGCCGCTTTCCTGTCGATGGTGTTCATGTCCCGTGCCTTCCTTGATGGAAGTGCAGCTAATATCATCCGGGTAATATTATGGCAATAGTTATATCCGGATAAAATTGGCGCGAGGCAGGTTTGCGCCCGGTCCCGAAGCACCGTATGAGGGGCCATGCGCCTGAAATCCGAAATCGTCGTCTCCGCCATGATCCGCCGCGTCTTCGGGCTTGGCGGTTTTGCCGCTGTCGAAAAGAAGGGTGCGGAGGCGGCGGGCGCGATCTTCATCCGCCAGCGTTTTCGCGACGGACTGGAAACGCTCTACGCGCCGGCCCCGCAGAACTTCTTCGGTGAGGACGATGGCGGGCGCAAATTCGAGGTGAGGGCGGAACGGGCCGAGCCGGAAGCCGTCCGCGAGATGCTGTCGCGCGAAATGCGCTTTGATCCGGATCTCTGGCTGCTGGAATTGGAGATCGACGACGTCGCCGATCTGTTTGAAGTGGTGAAAGCGATCTGACCGGTCACCGCGCCCGGTAAAGGCCGTTGAGCGGCTTGCGGGCGCTGGCGGTGGTACGGATCACCCGCGGCTGGCGGCTATCTTCCGCGCGGTTGTCGGCGAACATCGGCTGATGCTGCTGTTCCGGATAGGTGTAGCTGTCGGCGCGGCGCCAGGCCTCGACGCGTTTGCCGCATTCGTCCTCGTCGAGCGCATCCCAGAGCGCGGTGGCGCGTGTCACCCCGTCCTGTTCCGCACCCAGATGGTCGTAGAGCCGCTGCAGGATGAACAGCGCATCGTCCGTCTCCATCGCCAGGCCCTTCAGCGTCGCCGCGAGCTGCTGGCCGGAAATGTCGAGCATGATCCGCTCCGAAAGCCAGTGGCTGGCGGAAAGCGTGTCGGCAAGCACGGTCGCAAACAACCCGGTCTCGCGGTTGCGGGCGAAGCGGACGAGCAGCGCCTCCTGGATCGGCGATAGATTGCGCAAGCCCAGCCGGTCTGCGGCGGGCCGGTCGACATGGCCGGCGAGCGCCTTGATGCGGTTGCGCAGCAGTTCCTCGCGCGTGTTGCGTTCTGCCTCGTCGATCATTTCCGGGGTCGGCCTCAGCGGCAGGAGCGCTCCGAGGTTTTCGGGCGCATCGCTGCGCTTGGTGCGGTCGTGGCGCAAGCCCACCAGCGCATCGATCACCGTCGGCGACAGCGCCTCGCGGCGCACGATGGCGCGGGCATGCGCTTCCCCTTGGGTGCGGGCGATGGCGATCAGCGCATCGTCGGAAAGGCAGGTCGAGGAGGTGAGGAAAGGGGCTGCAACCGCGATCGGCTGGCTGGCGATGAAGAAGGCGACGGCCGGCGGCACGGTCTTGCATTGCGAGAGCGCTGCGACCGCATCGCGGCGGGCCTCTTCGGACGATGCGGAAAACAGGGGGGCGAAGAGCTCGGCGAACTGTCGAAGTTCCGACCGCGAAGGGTACGGAAGACTTTCGAAGCTCGTCACGGTGGCCATCAGCACCACATCCTTTTTACGCATGGCCTGGGGCCTTTCAAGGTCTCGAAACTCATTCGTCACTGGCAAACTCGCAATCAACGCAAAACAAATCCGGAGTGCCGAACGCCGATCAGGTGTGCCGGAAAAGCTCGCCTGGCGTTCTCATCGTACCTTGCCTGGGAAACTCCCGGTGGCGCGCCGTCCGCTCACGCAGCTGTGAGAACATCTGCAGAATGGGGTCGCCTTGGTTTAACCGGATGCTAACTCTTGGAGGGTTAACGGTCTGTAAAAATGGTTCGTTTCGATACGCCGGTAATTTCTTGCAGTCGCGCTGTTTTGCCAGGAAATCGCAGTTCCGATCGACGCCTTCAAAGGCTGCGAACCAAACCGACGCTTCTGCGTTTTGGGGTCGGACAACAGACATGTACCGGTAGCAAGTGCTATATTAGCAGTAATACATTGTTAACGGTGGTCTGGCTGAATCCAGGGGTAACCGGCGCGTATTTGCCGCGTTTCAAATGCCGGATGGCCCCGCGTCCCTGGGACCTTCCCGATAACGGCCGGTTCAGGCGGAACCGGCCGTTCATGTCGAAATGTCGTTGCGCTTTCGAACAAGGCGCACAGGCGAGAAAGGCGCGGATGCCCGGACTTCTGTCTCGGGAAGCGTCAGGCCCTTGGAGAGGGCAGGGTGAGATCGGTCCGTCTTCATCCGTCTCGAATTCCTTAAACGGAGACGAGCATGGCAGAGATCGTAATACTGAACAGATGGCGCAGCGAGCATGCGCGCCGGCCGCAGATCAGGATCGGCGAAAGCGACAACGCCGGACAGGTTCTGCTGTTCACCGGCGTGCGATACGAACGTTTCGAGGATTTTGGCGACCGCAAGGCTGAAAACCACGCGGTGCGTGCCGAATAGTCGGCAAACGGAGATCAGAACCGGCTTCGGGAGCGCCATTCGAAGGGCGCGCAGGTAGCCTGGTTCAGGAATTGCGACACGATACCCGCAAAGCTCGGTTGCGGGACGAGACTTCTCAAGACCACATATCCCTCCTCCGCCCGTGCTTCCACTAGGATCGACTGCGAAACCGCCTGCGGCAGCGCCTTGCGCAATGCCGTCAGCTGCATCGGCGACGCGATCACCACATCCAGCACGCCGCCGGCCGACGTCCGATCATTGATGCTGAACACCTCGTTGGACGACTGGTCGTAGACGCCGAGCGACCAGAAGGGCACGCCGCCATTGGCGGCCGTCAGCCTCACCGGCCCCTCCGAGATATCGAAGGCGCAGACCGTCGCATCGACGAACGGATCGTCCTTGGAAAGCCCGGCCCGGTCCGGCTTCTCCCCCAGCCGGTAGAAACGATAGATCTCGCCTTCCGCCAGCACCCGCGTATAGGCGTCGCGCTCGCTGAAATCGGGCAGCGCCAGCACGATGATCAGGTGCAGCAGCGCCCCACCGACGAGCCCGGTGATCACCGCCAGCAGAACCTTCAGCGCAAAACCTCTGGATTCCGCCTTCCGGGATGCGAAATCCCTCGACCCCAATCCCAAACTTCGCGCGCGCAGACTTCTAAGCCCCAGGCGTCTAAACCCAAGGCGCCTAAATCGCGGACTTCCGAACCCAAGACTTCTAGACATTGCCGCACCCGGTCTTTTCGATACGCGGCATGGTGAGGTCGATCAGGCCGGAACTGCCGGCCGTCGGCGTGTCGAATAGCGTCAGCGTCAGCCGGAACGTGCCGGGCGTCGTGACCGCCAGCCAGTTGCCCGGCTTGGCGGTTGCGGAAATCGCGATGTCGAAACCGCCGTCGCTGCTGCTGTTGCGCAGCACGATGCGGGAATTGAGAGCCGTCGGCAGGTCCGATTGCGCCGAGGGCGGGGCAGCACCGGGGGCTGCGGCAAACAGCGTCCAGAAACGCGCCGGCGGCGTGTGGCCGGTGAGGCGATAGGAGCAGTTTCCATTCAGCCGCTCGCCGGCCTGATCGACCGAGGCGATGAAGGTGAGGCCTTCGGCGCTCGCGTAGATGAGCTTGCCGGCACTGGCCCGGTGCGATTTCGCGTAAGGGTCCGCCTGCGCGGTCTGCGCGTCAGGAAAGGCTTCCCACGAGCCGAGCTTGATCGCACCGAAACCGATCGTGGCATCCAGTGCCACGAGGGTGGACCATATCCCGCCGCCGAAGGCGATGGTGAGCGCGATCGCGATGAGGAAGGGAACACGGAACACGGGTTTGCTTTGGCCCTCGGACAGCTGTGCCAGAGGGTTAGCATTGATTCTATTGCGAAGGAATGGGCCTGCCGGCGAAACCCGGACCCGTTGCACGCTATAACGCATTGCGTTATAGTCTTCACATGATCGGGGATTTTGCGGATCGCGAAGCCGAGCGGATTTGGTCCGGCAGGAAAAGCCGGAAATTGCCCCCGGATATGCAGTCGGTTGCGCTGAGAAAGCTGCGTCTTCTCAATCAGGCACGCGCGTTGTCGGACTTGCGCATTCCGCCCGGAAACCGCCTTGAAGCCTTGAAAGGCGACCGTTCGGGGCAGTTCTCGATCTGCATCAACGATCAATGGCGTATTTGTTTCATCTGGACCGAAGGAGGGCCTGCCCATGTCGAAATCGTCGACTACCATGGTTGAGACCGAATGGCTCCCGAACCCGCATCCGGGAGAAATCCTGCTGGAGGATTTCCTGAAACCCATGGGGCTCAGCCAGAACGGACTGGCGCGTGCCATAGGCGTGCCGCCGCGCCGGATCAACGAGATCGTGCTCGCCAAGCGGTCGATCTCCGCCGATACCGATCTCAGGCTGGCTCGTTATTTTGGCATGTCCGAGGGTTTTTTCCTCGGCCTCCAGGCGGACTACGACCTGATGCAGCGGCGCCGCGAACTGGGTGACGCCCTGAACAGCATCGAGCCGCGCGCAGCCTGATCTCTCAAGGCCAGCATTGTTTCCACTGAAGCAACGGGTGTGCGTGTCTTTTCGGCACGCCCGTCCCCATGACTTCGGCACGAGGCCGAATCACTCCCTATAAATCTGCCGTAAGACGCCCGCCGTCCTTCCTCCGATCCCCGCCGGATCGGCGGCGAGAGGCCCGCTGCCTGTGCCGGGATCGGTCATCCAGGGCCTTTGCGTGCCATTCCTAAACAGGGGTGATTTTAGGGTTAACCCTTTGATAAGGTTGATTCGAGCGGTTCCTGTGACTAAAAACCGCCTGTACCTTGCCCGGTTCATTCCTTGGCTACCGTGTCTGCGACGACGTTCCGGAGCAGAGACGATGAGAGCATGGATGATGGCGACCGGTGCATTGATAGCCGTGGCTGCTGGATTTTCGGGTGCCTATTACCACCTGAAACCGGCGCCGGGGCCTTCGACCCCGAAGGACATTTCCCTCGATTTCATGACGCTGACCGAAAGCCAGCCGACGGAGGCGCGCCGCGCCATCGTCGACGGTATCGAGATCTGCCTTCCCCAGCCGGCGCGGGAGGGCTGGACGAGCCCGCCGGTCAAGAACCTCGCGGTCGACAGCTATATCCGCTTTTTCGACCTGATGGGGCAGGAGGTGGGGCAGGCCGAGCGCAGCGCGGAATTCCGTGCCTGGCTTTCGCAGGCCGGCGGCGGCCTGTCGGAGCGGGACCGGATCGCCTTCGGCAAGCTGACCGAGGGCGGCCTGCACGAAGGCGTGACTGCGCTCTGCGTCGCCGCGACCATGCGCGGCAAGCTCGGAAGCCAGGGGGTCAGGGGTTTCTGGAACTGACGGCCGTCGCCTCGGCGAGCGATCCCGTCGCGGTCTTGTCGGCCACCTTGGCGGTGGCAGGTCCGAGCCGCCCGGCTTCTTTCAGCTTTCCGGCGATCTGCCGCAGCAGCCGGGTGGACTCGGCCGACAGGGAACGCGGGCGGATGAGCGCCTGCAATCCGGTATCGGGGGTGCCGTCCTTCTTCTTGGCGACGGCGTTGCCCTTGTGGTCCCCGGTCGGTAGCGGGTTGTCGATGCCGGGAATGGCGCGCAGCTCGATGCCCTGGTGGGCATAGTCCATCACTGTCTTGAAGGTCGAGGCCGGCAGCGAGCCGCCGGTCATGTTGTCCATCGAGGTGAAGTCGTCGTTACCGAACCAGACCGCGGTCGTGTAATTGCCGGTAAACCCGATGAACCAGGCGTCGCGATAGCTCTGCGAGGTACCGGTCTTGCCGGCCGTGACGATGCCGCCGTCGAGCGCCGCCCTGCGGGCCGTGCCGATCACCGGGATCTGCGTCAGGATGCGGTTCATCGACGATGTCGCCTGCTCGGAGAGCACGCGCTTGGCCGGCCGTTCGTCCCGGTTGAAGTCGTAGAGCACGTCGCCGCCGTAGCCGAGAACCTGCTCGATGCCGTGGCGGCGCGATTCCATGCCGCCGGCCGGCATCACGGCGTAGCCCGTCGCCTGGTCGAGCACCGTCATTTCCGACGTGCCGAGCGGGATGGTCTTGTCCTTCCTGAGCGGCGTTTCGACACCGAAGGCCTTGGCGGTCTTGACGATCACGTCGGTGCCCAGATAGTCCTTGGCGAGCCTGACCGGCACGGTATTGAGCGACTGCGCCATGGCCGACAGCAGCGTCACCTTGCCCTTGTAGGAGCGCGCGTAGTTCTGTGGGGACCAGCCGTTCCAGGTGATCGGCGCGTCTGAAATCGTCGATTCCGGCTTGAAGCCGTTCTCCATCGCCGCCGAATAGGTATAGAGCTTGAAGGACGAGCCCGGCTGGCGCAGCGCCTTGGCGGCGCGGTTGAACTGGCTTTCGCCGTAGTCGCGGCCGCCGACCATGGCGCGCACGGCCCCGCCGTTCTCGATCATCACCAGGGCCCCCTGCTTCACCTTGAAGCTCTCGCCATATTCGCGGAGGCTCGATTCCACCGCCGATTCCGAGGCCTGCTGCAGGCCCATGTCGATCGTCGTGCGCACCACGACCGAATGTTCGTGGAACTTGCCGGCCGAGGCCAGCCGCTGCACTTCGTCGAAGGCCCAGTCGAGGAAATAGTCCGGGGCCTTGACGTCGGCGCGGTCGACAACGGTCGCCGGGCCGCGGCGGGCGGCGATCACCTGGCCTTCGGTCATCATCCCGCTCTGTACGAGGTTGGAGAGCACTTCGTTGGCGCGGGCGCGGGCAGCCGGCAGGTTGACATGCGGCGCATATTTGGCCGGCGCCTTGAACAGGCCGGCGAGCATGGCGCTCTCGGCAAGGTTCACTTCCGCGATGTTCTTGCCGAAATAGAATTGTGCCGCGGCCGCTGCCCCGAACGTGCCGCCGCCCATATAGGCGCGGTCGAGATAGAGCGACAGGATCTCCTTCTTGGAGAGATTGGCTTCCAGCCACAGCGACAGGAAGGCTTCCTTGATCTTGCGTTCGATCGACCGTTCGTTGGT
Source organism: Neorhizobium sp. T25_27 (assembly GCF_002968565.1). Taxonomy (NCBI): domain Bacteria; kingdom Pseudomonadati; phylum Pseudomonadota; class Alphaproteobacteria; order Hyphomicrobiales; family Rhizobiaceae; genus Neorhizobium; species Neorhizobium sp. T25_27. Next base: position 16,951 of record NZ_PVBJ01000022.1, on the reverse strand, counting down.
GAGGAACAGGTTCTTGGCAAGCTGCTGGGTGAGCGTCGAGCCGCCCTGCACGACGCCGCCGGCCTTGGCGTTTTCGCTCATGGCGCGGGCAAGGCCGAAGAAGTCGATGCCGAAATGGTCGAAGAAGCGGCGGTCCTCGGTCGCCAGCACCGCCTTGATCAGGTGGTCCGGCAATTCGTCGATCGGCACGGAGTCTTCATGGATGATGCCGCGATGGCCGATGATGTTGCCGTAGCGGTCGAGGAAGGTGACCGCGAAATCGCCACGGTTGCGCCAGTCCTCGTGGGTTTCCTCGAAAGCGGGCTGGGCGAGCGCCAAGAGCACCACGAAACCCGCGGTGCCCAGGGTCATCGCCTCGCCGGCGAGTTCGAAGCCGAGGCGTTTCCAGCCACGCACGCGAAACCGGCGGAAGAAGATGGTGATCTCCTCCCAGATCTCGCCGAGCCGGAAACCGAGATTCCAGACGGTGGAATCGATCCAGGAATCGATGCGCAGCAGCAGGTGGCGCTTGCCGCGCGGCCGGTCGTCGGATGACTTTGGCTCGTCCTGCACCTTCGGAATTCCCCGCCCTTTCGATGAGTTGTGCTTGACGCGGTCCCTTCAAGGGATCAAGAGCTCTAGCCTCTCACCGTTAATCAGCTTTAGCTGACAAATGGTTGATGCGCGATATCAAAATCGCAACAGGTAAAATGCAGATGCGCGGATTTGTTCCGCCCTGCCGCAAATGTGATATCCACGATGACCGACGAACCTTTCTGGAAGACCAAGCGGCTCGACCAGCTGAGCCAAAATGAATGGGAAAGCCTGTGCGACGGTTGCGGGCTCTGTTGTCTCAACAAGCTCGAGGACTGGGACTCGGGCGACGTTGTCTTCACCTCCGTCGCCTGCCGTCTGCTCGACGGGGAGAGCTGTCGCTGCAAGGATTATCAGCACCGCCAGGCGACCGTGCCGGACTGTATCCAGCTCACCCCGACGACGGTCAACGAGATCGCCTGGCTGCCGCCGACCTGCGGTTATCGCCTCGTCCGCGACGGCGAGGACCTCTACTGGTGGCATCCGCTGGTCTCGGGCGATCCGAACACCGTGCACCAGGCCGGCATCTCCGCCCGCGGCCGCACGGTCAGCGAAAACGAGGTCGATGTGGAAGATTTCGAGGACTACGTGGTCGACTGGCCGCTGACCGTGGGCGAGGAACGCTGATCTGGTTTGAACACTGGAGAGATGGTCGGTGGCCATAAGCTGCCCACCGCGCCGCTGACAGGATCGTCGCGATTCCGGCCAGCGCGCACCATCTTCATGCGCGCGCCAGCCAGACAGGAGGGCCAGAAATTACAGTTTCACGCCAACGCTCGCCAGGAAGCTTTCCATACGGTTGTCAACCTCAGCCTTCGTCTCCGCCCACGCCGGGAACGACTGGAGAAGATTGTCGTGCCAAGCGATCAGGTTTGGATATTCCTTGAACGGAAACTTTGCACGATCGATCTGGGAGAAGGGAGCCGCGATATCGATATCGGCAAAGGTCAACCCATTGCCGACCATGAACTTGCGGCCTTCAAGATGCCGGTCGAGTACCTTCGCCGCAGCGCGGATCTTGCCCTCGGCAAATTTGATGAGGGACTCGTCCTTCGGTACGCCCATGACCGTCTTCCCCACGCGCTCATCGAAGATCGTGGTGGTGAAGGTGCGCCACTGCTCGCCCGACCAGAACATCCACTGAAGCACCTGGAAGCGCTCCTCCTGCGTGGTTCCGACCAGCGGCGAATTCACCTTGTTGGCGAGATACAGATTGATCGCAGAAGATTCCCAGAGAATGGTGTCGCCATCCTCCAGGACCGGCGTCAGACCGTGGGGATTGAGACGTGATTTGAACTCGTCGGTCTGGCTCTCGCCTTTGAAGAGGTCAACGTTAACGCGTTTGAGTTCAACGCCCATGATCTTTGCAGCGGCGTTCACGCGACGCAAGCTGCCCGAGCCAGCATCGCCATAAATCTTGATTGTCATAACTCTTCCTTTCGGTTCCGGGCCCGTGAAAGGGCGACCGAATGTCGAGTCTCATATTCCCTTGGAGAATGGCAGCCATGCTTTATGAATGTCATCTATTCCATTTTGGAATTCATCGATGTATTCCATGCCGCCGGGTCATGACTTGCTCAGTCAGCTCGATCGGTCTCGTTCGGAATAAAACTGATGGATAAGCTGGATGCGATGCGGATGTTCGTGCGCGTCGTCGAAAGCGGAAGCTTTTCGCAGGCAGCGCGGGACCTGAACGTCAGCCAACCGACGGTCAGCAAACAGCTTGCTGCGCTCGAAGCGCGGCTCGGGACGCAACTCCTCGCGAGAAGTTCGCGTGCCCTTGCCGTGACGCCCGCAGGACAGGAATATTACGAGGCCACCGTCCGTATCCTTCAGGATATCGACTTCACCGAAGAGAGGGTCCTTGAAGGGCAGTCGGCCCCCTCGGGGCTGGTCCGCGTTACCCTCTCGCCAGCATTCGGGAGGATGTTCGTTATTCCCCGGCTGGCGGATTTCAGGAACCGTTTCCCTGACGTCGCGATCGAGATGGAAGTCTCCGGGCGGCACGTTGACCTTATCGAGGAGGGAATAGACGTCGCGATCCGTATCGGTCGGCTTTCGGATTCGGCACATGTCGCCCGACATATCGGCGACATGCGGATGATAACCCTGGCCTCCGCCGGCTATCTTGCCCAACACGACACGCCGCAGACGCTGGACGAACTGCGCACCCACCAGCGTATCAGCTATGTCTACCAGGGAGATATCATCGGGTGGGGGTTCCAGGTAGACGGCCGGCAGGTCACGGTCGACGGTGGGGGAGCGTTCCGCACGAACGACGCCGAGCATGTCCGCGGTGCGGTCCTCGCGGGCCTTGGTATCGCCCACCACGCGAGCTGGCTGTTCACGGATGTGCTGGCCTCCGGCGAGGTTGTGCAAATTTTGGACCAGCATGCGCCGCCGACCTTTCCGATCAACGCTGTTACCGTTGCCGGACGGCGCATGCCCTCCCGAGTGCGGCAATTCGTCGATTTCCTCGCCGCGATTTGCGCCGAGGAGCCGGAATTAAGGATAGGCGACGGCTAGTCCGTCATCGGCTATCCTCAGAATGGATGGTTTCGCCGCTTCTACAGCCTGAACGACGTCACTTCACTGCGATGACGACCTTGCCCTTGGCGCGGCCTGTTTCGACATAGTCCAGCGCCTCGTTGGTCTTGTCGAACGGGAAGACCCGGTCCATCACCGGGCGGATGTGGCCCGCTTCGATCAGCGAAGTGATCTTTGCGAGCTGGCCGCCGTTCGCCGTCATGAAGAGGAACGAATAGCCGATCTTCCGGCGTCCCGCTTTTCGCCTGATGCCGAAGCTCAGCAGGCGCATGGCCTGTTGAAGCAGCCAGCCGGAGCCGTTTTGCCGGGCGAAATCCGGATCGGGCGGGCCAGAAATCGAGATCAGTTTGCCGCCTGGCTTCAGTACGTCCAGGGATTTCTCGAGCGTATCCTTGCCCAAGCTGTTCAGCACGACGTCGTAGCCCTGCAGCACCTTCTCGAAGTCGTCTTTCCTGTAATCGACGACGACGTCCGCCCCGAGACTTTTCGCGAGGGCGACATTGGCCGTGCTCGTGGTCGTCGCCACATAGGCCCCGAGATGCTTGGCGAGCTGGATCGCGATGGTGCCGACGCCGCCCGAGCCGGCATGGATCAGGACCTTCTGCCCCTTCTGCAGGTTGGCGCGCTCGATAAGGACCTGCCATGCCGTCAGCGCGACAAGCGGAATGGATGCGGCCTCTACCATGGTGAGATTGCCGGGCTTTCTCGCCACATCGGCCTCGTCCATGGCGATATATTCGGCAAACGTGCCGATGCGGTCCTGGGCCGGACGTGCATAGACCTCGTCTCCCGGCTTGAACTTCCGGACTTTGGGTCCGACCCGGACGACGACGCCTGCCACATCATTGCCCAGCACCAGCGGAAGGCGGTAGGGCAGGATAAGCTTGAATTCGCCGTCCCTGATCTTGTTGTCCAGGGCGTTCACTCCGGCGGCATGAACCTCCACCATGACGTCGTTGTCGCGCAATGCCGGCTCGGGTATTTCGCCGGGCCGCAGGGCGCCGCCCTTGCGATAGCGATCGATCAGGAATGATTTCATCGGACTGAATTCCGTTTCCGTGGTGGCCCGCGGGCCTGCGATAATGCTTAGGCGGGAAGCCCGTTGAACTTCCGAAGGTTCTTGTCGACGATGGTTTCGGGCAGGAAGCGACGTATGAAGCGGACCTGTCCCGCCATTTTTCCGGCAGTGTAGCGCCGTTTGGGCAATGCCGCGTTGGCGGCCTTCAGGACGGCCTGGGCGACCAATTCCGGTGCATCTCCCTTCGCGACGGCTTCGCGCATCAGCCGCTCCGCGCCGGCGCGAACCGTATCATAGACGGAAAGCGGGCGGTCCGCGCGGGTCAGGTTCTCCTCGAAGGCGGTGCGGGTCAAACCGGGCTCGACAAGCACGACACGGATGCCCTGGGTTCGCACTTCATGGTCGAGGGACTCCGAATAGCCTTCGACGGCGTGCTTGGTCGACGCATAGAGGCCGTTGAAAGGAGCCGGGATCATCCCCAGTATCGAACTCAGGTTGACGATGCGGCCCTTCTGCTGGCCCCTCATCACGGGCAGGACCGCATTCGTCATCCGGATGGTGCCGAACACGTTGACGTCGAACAGGGCCTTCGCCTGCTCGATCGTGGATTCTTCGGCACCGCCAAGCAGGCCCACCCCGGCATTGTTGACGAGAAGATCGATCCGCCCTGCGCGGCGCAGAACCTCGTCGACGGCATTTTTGACGGAGGCGTCGTCGGTCACGTCGCAGACCAGCATCGTCACCCCGTCCGCCGTGTCCGGCATCGGCCTCCGGCTGGTGCCGAAGACCTGATAGCCATCCCGCCGCAGCGCCTGCGCCGTCACCAGTCCTATTCCTGAGGAGGCACCCGTAACCAGGGCAACGCCACGTTTTTTCTTGCTCATCGGTTTCGCTTTCATTTTGTGATGGAACATCGTTGAGCGATCAGTTACTATCAAATCCGTATCAAGTCACTACTAAAAAGATATCGACATGAAGAATCTTTCCGACCAGCCCTGCCTGATCGCCCGGAGCCTGGCGCTTGTGGGGGACGCGTGGAGCATGCTGATCATGCGCGACGCCCATGCGGGGCTGACCCGCTTCGACGAGTTTCGCAAGAGCCTCGGCATTGCGCCGACCATGCTGACCGGACGGCTTTCAGGCCTGACGGAGGAGGGGCTTCTGGAGAAACGGCGCTATTCCGACCGTCCGCCACGGGACGAATATCTGCTGACCGAAGCCGGCCGCGACTTTCTGCCGGTCCTGTTTGCGATCGGCGCATGGGGACGCAAGCATCGCGGCGGCGGCAAGGTCACCCGGTTCTTCGACGCCGAGACCGGAACGGAGATCGATCCGGTCACCATCGACCGCGCGACCGGCGCTCCGGTCGGAACACGCCCTATCCGGATCGACGCGCCCGAATGAACCGCAACACCGGTTGAAAGCCGGATCCTGCGTCCCGTTGCCGGCGACTGTCCGTTCCTCGGCGATGCCGGATCGATAGGCCCTGGGGCTAAACCGGCGAGCGAGAAAGGCGCGCGAAGAGGCTCGAAGCACAGGTTTATTACTTGTCAATGACATAAGTTAAGACGGGCTACGCAAGTTTTTCAGGTAATTCTACCAGTATGCCCGGGCGCGCAGAAACGCTAGGACTACGGTGACAGTCAAGATTCATTCCGAATTCATTCGATGGCATCCAGATGAATGCAGAAGGCACGCTGGCAGATCGCCTCTACGAGGCAGCCCTGGTTCCTGAGCTTTGGACGGAGACTTGCGAGAGGATAGCATTGGAGGCGGGGTCCAGCACCGCCTCGATCTTCACCATCGACGGCAGCGGCAATCATCGTTACGTCACCACTCCCAATATCGCCGACGCGTTTGCCGAGTTCGTCAAGAGCGAGCACCGGTTCGACAATGTCCGGCCCGCGCGCGGAATGGAGCGTTCGCCCTTTTCGTTTGTCCGGGTGACCGATCTCCTGAGCGCGGAGGAATTTGCCAATGATGCGATCCAGCGCGACATCATCGAGCCGCACGGCATGCAGTGGGAGGCGGGCTGGGCTTTCCAGGAGCCGACCGGGCACGTCATCGTCATTACCCTGATGCGCGCCAAGGGCCTGACGCATTTCTCCGACGAACAGCTCGCCCGCCTCGATCTCCTGAAGCCGGATCTTGCCCGGGCCGCCTATATGTCCTCGCGGCTTGCCTTTTCCGAGGCGCGTTCGATGACCGAGACGCTGTCGCTGCTCGGATTGCCGGCTGCGGTCATCGGCGACGGCGGCCAGGCAATTGCAATGAACCCGGAGATGGAGGCACTGAGCCCGCGCATCCGCACCGGCGCCGGTGATCGGCTGGTGCTGGAAGGGACAGGTGCCAGTGCTCTCCTCGACGGGGCGATAGAGCACTACAAGGCTCAGGCCACGCCGACCGTGCAGTCGCTGCCGATGGCGGGCCGCGATGGGGCGCCGCCGCTGATCCTGCATCTTCTGCCGATCCGCCGCGCCGCCCGCGACATCTTCTCCCGTTCGATGGCGGTGCTGGCCGTCACCCAGGTGGGGCAGGTCGGCCCACCGGACATGCGGGTGCTCTGCGGCCTCTTCGACCTCACCCCCGCCGAAGCCCGCGTGGCACGCGGCATCGCCATGGCCCAGACGCCGGAAATGGCCGCCGCCGCGCTCGGCATCTCGCTCGAAACCGCCCGCTCACACCTGAAGAAGATCATGCTGAAAACCGGCACCACCCGCCAGGCGGAACTGGTGCTGCTGCTTTCGGGCCTGAACGCGCCGAGCTTCGGCGGTGGCGGTCGACCGGAGCCGTGAACGCCTCGCAAAGCGCGCTCGGGTTAAATTGGCCACATTCCTTTGCTGGATGACGTGCACGCATGTGCGAAGTCGCAATTGGCTCAGGCAGGAGCGGGTGCAATCGATCGATGCGCTCGGCTGTCGTGAATTGATGCCGCATTGGGTTGTAGAATGAAATACAGACCGGAAATCGACGGCTTGCGGGCCGTCGCTGTGGTTCCTGTCCTTATATTCCACGGTGGTTTGGGTTTCCGCGGCGGATTTGTCGGCGTCGACGTCTTCTTCGTCATCAGCGGTTATCTGATTACATCGATCATGTATGGCGAAGTCGAAGCGCGGAAATTCAGTATCGTCCGCTTCTACGAGCGGCGCCTGCGACGCATCATTCCAGCGCTTGTTTGCGTCTGCCTGGCTTGTCTGCCTTTTGCATGGGCATGGATGCTTCCCTATGAGCTGCGCGACTTCGGCCGCAGCCTCTATCAGGTAAATCTGTTCGTTTCGAACTTCTATTTTTGGAGTAAAACCGGCTATTTCGATGCAAGCAACGACCTGAAGCCGCTTTTGCATACGTGGTCCCTCGGGGTAGAAGAACAGTTCTACATCATATTTCCTGTTGTTCTGATGGCGTTGCGCCGGTTTCGTCGCCAGTTCGTTCTGGCGGCCATCCTCCTGTTGAGCATGGCGAGTTTCCTTGCCACGCAGCTCGTGCCGCTGTTCGATCCTGCGGCGAATTTCTATCTTCTGCCCACGCGCTTCTGGGAGCTTGGCGTTGGCGCCAGCATCAGCCTGGCGAATTTCGATCGAGAAAAAGCCCGCTACGGCGGTTTGGTGGCGGCTTGCGGTCTCGCGATGATCGTCCTGTCCTGCTTCTTCGTTGAAGGCGGACCGTATTATCCCGGCTGGCAGACGCTGCCTGTCGTGGTCGGAACCGCGCTGGTTCTTCTGTTTTCATCTTCAGAAAATCTCGCTGGGCGGCTTCTTTCCGCAAGAGCCTTGGTCTTTGTCGGTTTGATCAGTTACAGCCTCTATCTCTGGCATCAGCCGGTCCTCGCCTTCGCGCGCTTGCGACTGTTCACGGATGACCTGAGCGCTTCAACGTCCGCTCTTCTGCTTAGCGTCACGGCGTTGCTTGCGGTTGTGAGCTACTATCTCGTCGAGCGGCCGTTTCGTGACGGGAACCGCGTCGGCACAAGGGCTTTCGTCACTCTGGCCGGGGTTACGGGAGCCGCCAGCATCGCTTCCGGGATCATGTTCGAAATGACCGACGGCGCCGCGTTCAGGGCGCCGGGTCTCTACGAGATGACCGAGGTGAGCAAAGGTCTGAGCGAAAACTGTAACGGCAAGATGGCGCCCGAATGCTCCACGTCGGATAGTCCGGAGATCGCGGTGTGGGGAGATTCCTTCGGCGCCCATCTCGTCGAAGGAATCCTGGCCTCGGCCCCCGATGTCAAACTCGTGCAGTTCACCAAGAGCCTTTGCGGACCGTTCACCGAAATTACCTACCCGGTCGCCAGCGACGGTCGCAGGTCGCCCGAAAGCTGCCTGTCCCGTAACAGGGACGTCCTCGACGCCATGGCGGCAACCAAGACGCTTCGATACGTCGCGATAGGCGTCAATCTCGATATCTACACGGAAACTGAAACGTTCGTTCGGAAGGACGGACAGAGTGTACCGGCAAGCCGGGCGCTGCTTGTGGACAGCTTTTTAGCGTCCTTGTCCGGCCTGCGGCAAATGGGATTGAGCCCCGTGGTTTTCGCGCAGCCTCCGCAGACGGGGACCGATGTCGGCAGTTGTGTTGCCCGTTCACGATTGCTGGGCATCGCGGCCGATCACTGCGATCTGTCTGCTGACGACGTGAACCGGCGAGGCCGCGTTGCGATGGACATCATGAATGTCGTGGCGCGGGACTATCCGGTGATCGATCTGGGCGGCGGCCGGTGCAACGACACGATCTGCCGGGTTTCCGAGGATGGCGTCTCCCTTTATGCGGATGCGGGGCACTATTCTGAGGGTGGAATACGGCTGCTCGGAAAGAAGTACCATCTGTACGATCTTATCGTGAAAGCGGCGACGCAGGGCTGCGGTAATGGCACTGTTCCCGCTACCCGACCCGCCGGTTTCTGCCGCCCTTGAGAATATCCACAAGTACCCCTTGACCTTCCCATGATGGGAAGGTCCACATAGGGCGGGACAGTAAAACATCCCGACAAAAAAGGGGAGATTGCGCCCGTGAACCAGACCGTCAAACCGATCCACAAGGCCGAGCCTTTTACCGTGCCCGTTGAGGGCATGACCTGCGCCTCCTGCGTGCGCCGCGTCGAGAACGCTGCCGCGAAAGTGCCGGGCATCGACAGGAGCGCCGTCAACTTCGCGACCAAGAAACTGACGGTGGAATCGGCCGAGGGCTTTTCGCCGGAAGAGCTGACGAAGGCGATCAGGAAGGTTGGTTACGAAATCTCGCCCGGCGCCATCGACCATGCGATGCGCGAGGCGGGCATGATGCCGCCTGTGGCGCCGACGGCGCATGCCGGGCACGAGCACCACCACGGGCACCACCACGGGCCTTCCGCACCGGAAGCCCACATGGACCATGCCGCCATGGGGCACGACCAGGCGGCGGGCCATGCCGGCGGGCATGACCACATGCACATGCACCAGGGCGAGGAGGGCGTGCTGAAGCGCGACCTGGCGATCGCCTTCGTGCTGACCCTGCCGCTGTTCGTGCTGGAAATGGCAGGCCATATCTACGAGCCGTTCCACCACTGGCTGATGGGCGTGATCGAGACGCAGAACCTCTATTATGTCTATTTCGCGCTGGCGACGGTGGTCGTCTTCGGCCCGGGCTTCCGTTTCCTGAAGCTCGGCCTGCCGGCGCTGTTGCGCGGCGTGCCGGAGATGAATTCGCTGGTCGCGGTCGGCGTGCTGGCGGCCTACGGTTATTCGCTGGTGACGACGTTTGCCCCGGACCTGCTGCCGGAAAGCGCGCGGTTCGTTTATTACGAGGCCGCCACGGTGATCGTCACGCTGATCCTGTTCGGCCGGCTGCTCGAGGCGCGCGCCACGGGCCGCACCGGCGAGGCGATCGAGAAGCTGAGCCGGCTGCAGGCGAAAACCGCCCGCGTCGAGCGCGACGGCAAGCTGCTGGATATCCCCGCCGAACGGGTGGTCGCCGGCGACGTGCTGGTGATCCGGCCGGGCGAGCGCATCCCGGTCGACGGCACTGTCATCGACGGCTCCTCGAATGTCGATGAATCAATGATTTCGGGCGAGCCTCTGCCGGTCGAAAAGGCGGCCGGCGCGACCGTGGTCGGCGGCACGATCAACAAGACCGGTGCCTTCCGTTTCCGGGCCGACAAGGTCGGCCGCGACACGATGCTGGCCCAGATCATCCGCATGGTCGAACAGGCTCAAGGGTCGAAACTGCCGATTCAGGGGCTGGTCGATCGGGTGACGGCCTGGTTCGTGCCGGCGGTGATCGTGCTGGCTGTTCTCACCTTCGCCGTCTGGTTATTCGTCGGCCCCGAACCGGCGCTCGCCCATGCGCTGGCCAATGCGGTCGCCGTGCTGATCATCGCCTGCCCCTGCGCCATGGGGCTCGCGGTGCCGACCTCGATCGTCGTCGGCGGCGGCCGCGCGGCCGAGCTCGGGGTGCTGTTCCGCAAGGGCGAGGCGCTGCAGGAACTGCGCAATGTCCAGTTGGTCGTGTTCGACAAGACCGGCACAGTCACCAAGGGCCGGCCGGAACTGACCGACCTGGTGACCGCGCAAGGTTTTGCCGAGGACGAGGTGCTGGCATTGGTCGCGAGCGTCGAGGCGCAGTCGGAACACCCGATCGCCGAGGCGATCGTCAAGGCGGCGGAGGCCCAGGGTCTGACCGTGCCGAAGGCGGAGAAGTTTGCGTCGGTGACCGGCTATGGCATCGAGGCGGAAGCGGGCGGTCGCAGGATCTCGGTCGGCGCCGACCGGTTCATGGAAAAGCTGGGGCTTTCGGTTGAGGTGTTTGCGCAAGTCGCCGCCCGGCTTGGCGACGAAGGCAAGACGCCGCTTTATGCCGCTGTCGACGGCAAGCTGGCGGCCGTGATCGCGGTTGCCGATCCGCTGAAACCCTCAAGCCGCGACGCGATCAAGGCGCTGCAGGCAATGGGCGTCGAAACCGTGATGGTGACCGGCGACAACCGCCGCACCGCGGAGGCGATCGCAAGACAGGTCGGCATAGACAAGGTCGTGGCCGAGGTCCTGCCGGAGGGCAAGGTGAAGGCGATCCACGAGATGCGGGCCGGCGGGAAAAAGCTCGCCTTCGTCGGCGATGGCATCAACGACGCGCCGGCGCTCGCCGAAGCCGATATCGGCATCGCCATCGGCACCGGCACGGATGTGGCGATCGAAAGCGCCGACGTGGTGCTGGTCGGCGGCGATCTGTCGGGTGCGGTTTCGGCGATCGCCATGAGCCGCGCGACCATGACCAACATCAAACAGAACCTGTTCTGGGCCTTCGGTTACAACGTGGCGCTGGTGCCGGTTGCGGCCGGCGTACTTTACCCTGCCTTCGGCTGGCTGCTGTCGCCGATGATCGCCGCCGGCGCCATGGCGCTGTCGAGCGTCTTCGTGCTCGGCAACGCGCTGCGGCTGAAGGCGGTGAAAGTGGGAGAGACGAGATGAATATCGGCGAGGCCTCCAGTGCGTCCGGCGTTTCGGCCAAGATGATCCGTTATTACGAGGAAATCGGCCTGATCCGCCCGATGGGCCGCACCGGCAACAATTACAGGGTCTATGGCGAGGAGGAGGTGCATATCCTGCGCTTCATCAAGCGGGCCCGCAATCTCGGCTTCTCGCTCGAAGAGACCGAGACGCTTTTGAAACTCTGGCAGGACAAGAGCCGCGAAAGCGCTGCCGTCAAGGAAGTCGCGACCGCCCATATCGGCGATCTCGAACGACGCATCGCCGAGATGCAGGGCATGCTGAAGACGTTGAAACACCTTGCCAACTGCTGCGGCGGCGACAACCGCCCCAACTGCCCGATCCTCGATGATCTGGCGGGGGATGGGGCGGCCGATGCACCCGTTCCGGCGGGTAGGAAAAAGACGAGGCAGGATGCCTGATGCCTTTACGCCAGCATGAGGCAAAACAGCGCCTCCTTCGATCTCCCCCTTTGAGGGAGAGCCGATCTTACAGGGATGTGGTGCGGTGCGGCATCCTTAACCCTCCCCCTTGTGGGGAGGGTGGCCGGCAGGCGGGAGGGGTTTTATTCACAGCGAAGACCCCAACCCCTCCCCACAAGGGGGAGGGGCTCCACGCACCGCCGCACGCCCTTAAAGGGAAGCATGCCGCACCGGCCCGTTTTTCCACAGACTTGACCTTCCCTCCACGGGAAGCTGCACAACACACACATCGAACAAGGAGATTCGGATGACTGCGATTTTCACCGTGCCGGACATGACCTGCGGCCATTGCGAAAAGACCGTGCGCGGCGCGCTGGCGGAAGCCCTGCCGGGTGCGGTGGTGGCGATTGATCTGACCGCCAAGACGGTGGCGATCGAAGGCGATGCGGCGAAGGCCGAAGAGGCGATCCGCGAGGCGGGGTATTCACCGGAAAGAGCGGCGGTCTGAGGTCTCCCACACCACCCGTCACGAAAAATTCAACATTCTGACGGCCGGCCGTTATACGTCCGCAAAACTCGCATGGCAGAGGATGAGCAACTGCGGGACCGGCTTTCATTCGGGAGGCAGGTCTTCGTTTTTCAACCGCCTCGAATTGCCGGACACCGATCATGCTCAAAGCGCTGTTTTCAACCGTTGCCCTCGCCATCCTCTTCGCACCCGTTGCCCATGCCGCCGAGACCGGCGTGACGGTCGCAACTCCTTGTCCGTTCGGCGATTGCAAGGCGGCGATCGGGCTTTCCTTCGCCGGCGAATTTAGCATCCCGACCGGCACACTGTTCGACGGCGTCGAGTTCGGCGGCCTGTCCGGTCTTGACTACGACCCGGCAAGCAATCGCTACGTCGCCATTTCCGACGACCGTTCCGAACGGGCGCCGGCCCGGTTCTACGAGCTTTCGATCGAGGCGAGCGCCGCCGGCATCAGCGATGTGAAGGTGGTCAAGACCGTGACCCTGAAGGACAAGAGCGGCGCGGCTTTTGCAGCCAAGAGCGTCGATCCGGAATCGGTCCGGCTCGGCAAGGACGGTATCTACTGGTCGAGCGAAGGCGACGTGAAGCAGCTTCTGCCGCCCTTCGTGCGCGTCGCCGGCCCGGATGGTGCCTTCGTTCGCGAGTTCGAGCTTCCCAAGGCTTTTCTGCCGACCGCCGACAAGTCCGCCGGTGTTCGCGACAACCTCGCCTTCGAGGGTTTCGCCACGCTGCCCGGCGGAGACCTGATGGTGGAGGTCGAATCGGCGCTGTTCCAGGACGGCCCGATCTCCGGGCTTAGCCGCGGCACGCTCGCCCGCATGATCCGCTACGATGCGGCCACCGGCAGGCCGAAGGCCGAATATGTCTATCCGATCGCGCCGATCCCCCAGGCGCCGACCGTCGACAAGGGCTATAACGACAACGGCGCTTCGGAGATCCTAAGCCTGGACGACCACCGCCTGCTGGTGGTCGAGCGCGGTTTTGCGCAAGGGTTCGGCAGTTCGATCAAGGTCTTCATGGTCGATACCGAGGGCGCCACCGATGTCTCGGCCATTCCTTCGCTCGCCGGTACCGAGGCGGCCATCGTGCCGGTGCGCAAGGCCCAGGTGCTCGACATGCGGGCGATCGGCCTGCAGCCGGACAATATCGAGGCCGTCACCTTCGCCAAGGGCACCGATGGCAGCGATCTGCTGATTTTTGTTTCCGACAACAATTTCTCGAAGGAACAGAAGACGCAGTTCATCGCCTTCAAGGTCCTGGCACGCCCCTGAGGAAGTCGGCCCGCCCCTCGAGATCTTGCTCCACCTTGTCGCAAGGTGGAGCATTGAGACGGGTCGCGAAGCCGCTGCCTAGAACTTCACGCCGATGCCGACGTTGATCACGTGCTGGCTGAAGTCGAAATCGGCGCCTGCGAGGCTGCCGTTGCCGAAGTCGTTGTAGCGGTATTCGAGGCGGCCGAAGATATTGTCGGTGAAGGCGTAGTCGACGCCGGCGCCGACGGTCCAGCCGTTGAGCATGTCGTCGTCGTCAAAGCCGCCGCCGTCGATATGGGCGGTGGTGGCCGTCCAGCCGGCTGCTGCGAAGATCAACGCCCGGTCCATGGCGTAACCGACACGGCCGCGAACCGAACCGGAGAACCCGGTGTCGACGTCGATGCCGCCGGCATAGCTGTTCTCGTTCCAGTCGTAGTTGACGTCGCCTTCGATACCGGCCACGAAACCGCTCGAGAACTGCCAGTTATAACCGACGAAGCCGCCAAGCCTCCAGCTGTCGAAATCGTCCGAACCGCCGCCGGGGGCATCACCGTCGCCCCAGGCATATCCCGTATGGGCACCGATATAGGGGCCGTTCCAGGAGAACACGACGGGCGTTTCGACGGCTTGCGGAGCCTGCGGGATTTGTTCGACGGCGTCGGCTGCGTAAGCAACGGAAGAGGCGGTCATGGCGGCCGACGCTGCGAGAATGAAAAGAGCCTTCATGGATATTCCCTCCGATTGGTTGGCAAAAACGCAAATAGAGCGGTTTGCTTGGAAAGCTGTAGCTAAAATACAACATCGGAAAGAATCTGCAATTACGCCTTAAGGCGCTGAAAATACGTAATTTTAATTTTTGGCTCATCCCTTGACCTCAATCGTGGTTGAGGTTGTAGCGTCCCCGGGACTGAAAAAACGGATAAGAGGCAGGGCGTGTTGCAGGATATCAATGTGGGCTGGTCGAGGCTTCTCAAAGGTCGCGAAGGGGCGATGCTGGGGCTGATCTCGGCGGGGATCGGGCTGCATGCCTTCAACCAGTTCGCGATCGTCGCAGCGCTGCCGCCGGCGGCAAAGGAGATCGGCGGCACGGGTTATTTCAGCTGGGCCTATACGCTCTATTTCCTCGGCTCGATCGCCGGCGGCACCGGCGCGGCGGCGATGCGCGACCGGTTCGGCGCGCGTTTCATTCTGCTTCTTTCGGCGCTGGTCTTTGCGGCCGGCGGGCTGCTGGCGCTGTCGGCGCCGGCTTTTTCCTGGATCATGGCCGGGCGCCTGCTGCAGGGCATTGCCGACGGGCTGATCGTGGCGATCTGCTACAGCCTCATCCCGGCCAACTTTCCCTCCGCGCTGATCGCAAAGGTGTTTGCGGTGGAGGCGATCGTCTGGGCGGTGGCGGCGATTGCCGGACCATTGGCGGGCGGGCTTCTGACCGAGGCCTATTCCTGGCGGGCGTCGTTCCTGGCCGTCTCGCCCTTCGTGTTGCTGCTGGCCGTCTTCGCGCTCACCGCGAAGGTGAGGGTGACCGAGGCGGCGCCGGTGCCGCTCTCCGCCGCCACCATTTCGCTCTGCCTTGCCGCCTCCTTCGTCCTGTCGCTGTCGTCGGTGGTGACCGGAGGGGCGATGCAGGCAGTGGCGGTGGTGGCAGGCGCGGGCCTGTTCCTGCCGGCGCTGAAGCTCGACGGGCGGATCGGGCCAAGGCTGTTTCCGGAAGGCGCTTTCCGGCTCGGTTCGGTGCTCGGGCACGGATTCTGGGTGCTGTTCCTGATGTCGGCAAGCCACTCGGTCGGCAGCGTTTACCTGGCGCTGATGATCGACGCCGTCTTCGGCTTCCGGCCGGCGGTGGTCGGTTATCTGGTGGTGACCATGGCGCTCTCCTGGAGTGCTGTCGCCGTGGTCGCGAGCTGGATTACGGCGCTTGCTCCGCGGCATCGGTGGATGCGCGCAGGCGCATTGTTCCAACTGGCCGGTTTCCTCTGCCTCGCCGCCGCGTTCGCGAGCGGCTCGCTGGTGCTGCTGCTGGCGGGTCAGGTGGCAATCGGTACGGGCTTCGGCGTCGCCTGGGCAAGCGTCAACCAGGCGGCGATGGAAGCGGCAGCAAGGCAGGAGCGCGATCTCGCAAGTGCCTTGCTGCCGACGATTTCGACCGCCGGTTACGCGATCGGCGCGGGGATCGCCGGCATGATCGCCAGTGCGACCGGGCTGGTTTCGGCGCTGGAGAACGGCGAGGCTGGCGGGCCGGCCCTGTGGCTCTACGGGACTGCGGCGGCGGGAGCGTTGCTGACCTTCCTCCTCGGTTTCGGGGTGCGGCTGGCCAAGCCTTGAGCGGCGCAACAAAAGCGCATTTCGCTTGTTCGGCGGGACAGATTTCCCATATTTGAAGAAAAGGTCGCCGCATCCCGGCGGCCAAAGGAGTCCTTGCCGTGTTCCAGTTCGACAATTCCTACGCCCGCCTGCCGGACAGGTTTTTCGCCTCCGTCTATCCCGAGCCGGTGGAGGGGCCGAAGCTTCTGAAATTCAACGGGTCGCTGGCAGAGGAACTGGGCGTCGAGGCGGATTTTTCCGATCCCGCCCGGCTGGCGGCAATCCTTGCCGGCAATGTCGTGCCGCCCGGCGCCATGCCGATCGCCATGGCTTATGCCGGCCACCAGTTCGGAAATTTCGTGCCGCAGCTTGGCGACGGCCGGGCGATATTGCTGGGCGAGGTCGTCGACCGCAACGGCAAACGCCGCGATATCCAGCTGAAAGGCGCCGGACCGACGCCCTATTCCCGCAGAGGCGACGGACGTGCGGCTTTGGGACCGGTGCTGCGCGAATATATCGTCTCCGAGGCGATGAATGCGCTCGGCGTGCCGGCGACGCGTGCCTTGGCGGCTGTCGCGACTGGCGAGCAGGTCTATCGCGAGACGGTGGAGCAGGGCGCGGTGTTCGTGCGCGTCGCGGCAAGCCATGTGCGGATCGGCACCTTCCAGTTCTTTGCCGCCCGCGGCGACAATGGCGGGATAAAACTGCTCGCCGATTACGTGATCGAGCGGCATTACCCGGAGCTGAAAACGGCGGAAAATCCCTATCTGGCGCTACTGCAGGCGGTGGCGGGGCGGCAGGCGGATCTGATCGCCCGCTGGATGGGCGTCGGCTTCATCCATGGGGTGATGAAC
>NZ_PVBJ01000021.1:0-30799 GCF_002968565.1 Neorhizobium sp. T25_27 | reverse complement strand
CGGTCCCAACCAGCATGCGCCAATCAATCAGTGATTTCTGTAGAACGAAAGTCGTCGTCGCCAGCAGCGCCGCCGCCCTCGTTCAGTGAGCGGGTTATAGATCCCACCACCATTTGAAGTCAACAGCATTGATTCAGAAATCTTGAGAAATCGTACAAATATTTGTTTTTACAGGATAATATACGATTTTGGAGAATCCTGAGGCGTTAACATTCGTTAACCGCACTCTATATAGTGCTCTTCATCGACCGCGGGACCGAGATACTCGTGAAGACGGCCATTCCTTCCATTCTTGTGCCGCTGCTGCAAAACATGCGATAGCAGAATGCCCCCGAAACTCTCTGGAAAGTGGTCCCCGTGCGCGTTCTCTCCGATGCCTTCATTCCCGAATTGCCGAACCCCTATCGCGGCAAGGTACGCGAGAACTACGATCTGCCGGACGGCAGCCGCATCATCATTGCAACCGATCGCCTCAGCGCTTTCGACCGCATCCTGACCGCGATCCCCGACAAGGGGCATGTCCTGACCCAGACCGCGCGTTACTGGTTCGAGGCGACAAAGGACATCTGCCCCAACCATGTGATCGCCTATCCGGATCCGAATGTGGTGATCGGCAAGCGGCTCGACATCCTGCCGGTCGAGATCGTCGTGCGCGGCTATCTTGCCGGCACCACCGGCACGTCGCTGCTCACCCTCTATAAGAAGGGAGAGCGGACCATGTACGGGCTCGATCTCCCGGACGGCCTCAAGGACAACGAAATCCTGCCCGCCCCGGTCATCACGCCGACCAGCAAGGCCTTCGACGGCGGTCACGACGAGCCCCTGACGCCGAGCGAGATCGTCGAGCAGGGACTTCTGACCGCCGAACAATGGACGACCCTCTCCCGTTATGCGCTGGCGCTTTTTGCGCGCGGGCAGCAGCTGGCGGCGCAACGCGGCCTGATTCTCGTCGATACCAAGTATGAGTTCGGCACGGATGCCGAGGGCACCATCATCCTTGCCGACGAGATCCATACGCCGGACAGCAGCCGCTACTGGATCGCCGACAGTTATGGTGAGGCCTTCCGCAACGGTACGCGGCCGAAGAGTTTCGACAAGGACTTCATCCGCGCCTGGGTGGTCGAGCGTTGCGACCCCTATAAGGATGAGATCCCCACGATCCCGGCCGAACTCGTCGAGGAGACCGCCAAAGTCTACCGCACGGCTTACGAGACGATCACCGGCGAGACTTTCGTGCCCGATACCAGCGGCGCGACCGTGCTCGACCGTATCCGCCGGAACCTGGCGCCCTATTTTACCGCGGGTTGAACCGCCGCCCCGAAATCCCATTCGGCGTTTTTGAAGAGGCCGGCGTTTGGAAGAGGCCGGCTTTTAAAAAGGCCACCGTTCAGAAGAGGACAGAGTGCGCAGACCGAGACGCAAGGCGGAAGAAACCCGGGGCGATATCCTCAACACGGCAGAGACGCTCTTCCGTGAACGGGGGATCGCCAAGTGTTCGATCGCCGACGTCGCCCATGCGCTGCACATGTCGCCCGCCAACATCTTCAAGCATTTCCATTCCAAGGCATCCCTGGCGGATGCCATCTGCGACCGGCATATCAGCCGCATGATCGGCCGGTTCGAGACACTCGACGAGCCGGCGCCGGCGCCCGAACGGCTGGCGATCGTCGTCCGCAAGCTGATGGAGGCGCATCTCCAGGACCTCCGCGACAATCCCTTCCTGTTCGAGATGATCTTCCTGATGTCGGAGGCGGATCTGCCGAGCGGCCAGCATTACAAGCGGCTGATCGAGAACCTGTTCAGCGAACTGATACGACAGGGTGTCGAAAGCGGTGCCTATAAATGTACCGACCCGCAGGCGATCAGCCAGCACGTGGCGGCCGCCTTTGCGAGCGTGCTGCATCCGGTCCTTCTGGCCAAGGCCGGTGAGGCGGAATTGCATGACCGCTGCAATGGCCTTGCCAGACTTGTGAATGCTGCGCTGCAAAATCCGCTTGCCAAGTGACGGTTTTATATTTACGTCACTTTCGCGAACCTGGAACGCCGGTTGAACTTACGTTTTCGACCACTACTGTTCCGACCGCCTAAGACGGGTTAATCTCCCCGCCTTCCGCCCCGGCACATCCGCCTGCCGAGGCGATCGCCCAGATGTTTTGCCTTGGATGACGCCATGACCGGACGCAAACTGATACTTCCCCTGCTTTTTTCCGTGGCGCTCGCTGCCTGCAGCGATTCGGGCCAGACGCCGGCCGGCAACGGTGCGGCAGGCGGCGCTCCGCAGCGCCCGCCTCAACCGGTCAGCGTGGTGATCATGAAGAAGTCCGAGCAACCGATCACGGCCGTCCTGCCGGGCCGGGCGGCACCCTTCCAGATCGCCGACATCCGCCCGCGCGTCACCGGGGAGATCAAGCAGATCGCCTTCAAGCAGGGCAACGAGGTCAAGGCCGGAGACCTTCTCTACAAGATCGAGGACAGCACCTATGCGGCCGAGGTCGCCCAGGCGAAGGCGACCGTATCGAAGGCGGAAGCCAGTATCCCGAGCGCCCAGGCGAACCTCTCCCGCTACGAGCGGCTGGTCAACAGCGGTGCGACGCAGATCGAATATGAGAGCGCGCGGGTGACACTTCTCCAGGCGCAGGCGGATGTCGAACAGGCCAATGCCGCGCTCAATGCCGCCCAGATCAATCTCGACCTGACCGAAATCCGGGCGCCCTTCGACGGCGTCACGTCGATCTCCAATGTCAGCATCGGCAATATCGTCACCGCCAACCAGACGACGGCATTGACGACGCTGCGCCGTCTCGATCCGATCTACATCGACCTGATCGATTCCAGCACCAATCTTCTGGAACTGCGCTCGGCCATGGCTTCCGGCCGCCTGAGCGGCGATCCGCGCAAGGCCGATATCCGCCTGACCCTTGAAGACGGTACGGACTACCCGCTGACCGGCAAGCTGGACATGGCCGACATGGCCGTCAGCGAGACGACCGGCACCTATCAGATCCGCGCACTGTTCGATAATCCGAGCGACATGATCCTGCCGGGCACCTATATGCGCGCCACCGTCACCCTCGGCAACGAGAACGGTTACCTGATCCCGCAGCGTGCCGCGACGCGCAATGCCCGCGGGGAGCTTTCCGCCAAGTTCGTCGCGGCGGACGGCAAGGTCGAGACCCGTATCTTCCCGACCAGCGGCGTTTCCGGCAGCAACTGGCTGGTCACGCAGGGCGTAACCGATGGCGACCGCCTGGTCGTCGACGGCTTCCAGTGGATCGCCGATGGCGCCACGGTTCAACCGGTCGAGGCGACCGTCGACGACAAGGGTTTCGTCGTCGAGGCGCCGAAACCAGCCGCTGCAAAGCCGTGAGGCCCCGAGCGGAACCGATCATGACGAAACGCGGCAAGGAATAATCTGAATGGCCAAGTTCTTTATCCGGCGACCGGTATTCGCCTGGGTCATCGCGATCGTCATCATGCTCGGCGGCGCGCTCGCCATTGCGACGCTCTCGATCTCGCAATATCCCGACATCGCGCCGACCACGGTCAGGATCACGGCAAGCTACAACGGTGCAAGCGCGGAAACGGTCGAGAAATCGGTGACGACGATCATCGAGGACGGCATGACCGGCCTTGACGACCTCACCTATATGACGTCGTCCTCCTCGACCGGCCGCGCCAACGTCACACTGACCTTCGGCAGCAGCGTTCTTCCGGACATCGCCCAGGTGCAGGTGCAGAACAAGCTGCAGCTCGTACAGTCGCAGCTCCCCGATGTCGTGCAGCAGGCGGGCATCGAGGTCGCCCGTTCGACCTCGAGCATCCTGATGGTCGGCGCCCTGGTTTCCACCGACAAGAAGCGAAGCTCCGTCGATCTCGGCGACCTGTTTTCCACGCAGATCGAGGATCAGGTCAAGCGTCTGGAAGGCGTCGGCAGCATCGACATCTTCGGGTCCGGTTACGCAATGCGCGTCTGGCTCGATCCCTACAAGCTGCAGAAATACCAGCTGACGCCCGCAGATGTGACCTCCGCGATCCAGTCCCAGAACACCCAGGTTTCGGTCGGCGCCCTCGGCGGCCTTCCGGCCAAGGCGGAGCAGCAGCTTACGGTCACCATGACCGCGCAAAGCCAGCTGACGACGGTCGACGATTTCGAGCGGATCATTCTCAAGGTCGAACAGGACGGCGCGACGGTGCGGCTCAGCGATGTTGCCCGCGTCGAGATCGGCGAAGAGAGTTATGGCGGCGGTTCCCGCCAGAACGGCCTGCCGTCCACCGGTTTCGCCGTGAACCTCGCCACCGGCGCCAACGCTCTCGATACCGCCGCACGCGTCAGGGAGGCGCTGACCGCCATCGGGCCCAATCTTCCGGACGGCGTGGAGATCACCTACCCCTACGATACGACGCCCTTCGTGCAGCTTTCGATCGAGAAGGTCGTCCACACGCTCATCGAAGCGATCATCCTGGTTTTCGTGGTCCTGCTCGTCTTCCTGCAAAATCTGCGTGCGACGCTGATCCCGATGATTGCGGTGCCCGTCGTCCTGCTCGGCACGTTCGGGGTGCTGGCGATAACCGGCTATTCCATCAACACGCTGACGATGTTCGCCATGGTTCTGGCCATCGGCCTTCTGGTCGACGATGCCATCGTCGTCGTCGAGAATGTCGAGCGCATCATGGACGAGGAGGGCTTGAGTCCGCTCGAAGCGACCGAAAAGTCCATGGGCGAGATCACCGGGGCCATCATCGGCATCGCGCTCGTCCTGACCGCGGTGTTTATCCCGATGGCCTTTTTCGGTGGCTCGACCGGCATCATTTACCGGCAGTTCTCGATCACCATCGTGTCCGCCATGCTGCTTTCGGCGCTGGTCGCCATCGTGCTGACACCGGCGCTTTGCGCCACCATGCTGAAGCCGATCGATCATCACAAGAAACGTCGCGGTATCGGCGCCCTGTTCAATCGCGGTTTCGAGCGGTCTACGAGCGGATATGTCAGCACCATCGGCTACCTCCTGAAGCGACCGTTCCGTGTGATGCTGGTGTTCCTGTTGGTGATCGGCGGCTGCGCCTGGCTTTTCACCAGGCTGCCGAATTCCTTCCTTCCGCAGGAAGACCAGGGCGTTCTGCTGACCATCATCCAGACGCCCGTCGGCGCCACCACGCCGCGCACCGACGAGGCGGTCAAGAAGGTCGAGGCCTATTTCCTCGAAAAGGAAAAGGACAATGTGGATGCTGTATTCGGCGTCCTCGGCTTCAGCTTCAGCGGAAGCGGCCAGAACAATGCGATCGTCTTCACCAAGCTGAAGGACTTCGCCGAGCGAACCAGGCCGGAGCAGTCCGCCGCAGCTATCGTCCAGCGGGCGAGCGGCTATTTCTTCAGCATCCGTGATGCGCAGGTCTTCGCGCTTCTGCCGCCGGCCATCCAGGGACTGGGCACGTCGAGCGGCTTCTCCATGTATCTGGTCGACAGCGGCAACAACGGCAATGCGGCGCTGACCACGGCATCGCAGCAGCTCATCCAGGCCGGTACCGGCAATCCGAACATCAGTTCGCTGCGCAGCAGCACCCAGCGGTCCGAAACCCAGCTCAAGATCCTGCTCGACCAGGAAAAGCTGGGCGCGATGGGCGTTGACCTCGCTTCGGTCAATTCGATGCTGGCGACCATCTTCGCCGGACGCGACGTCAACGACTTCACCCTCAACAACGAGCTGAAGCCGGTCTATGTCCAGGGCGATGCGCCCTACCGTATGCAGCCGGATGACCTGAAACACTGGTTCGCCCGCAACACTAGCGGCGAGATGGTTCCCTTCTCCGCCTTCAGCACCGTCCAGTGGATCAACGGCACGCCGCAGCTTGCGCGCTTCAACGGCACCAGCGCCATTCCTTTCGACGGCGCGGCGGGTCCCGGCGTCAGTACCGGCCAGGCCATGGACGAGATGCAGAGGCTGACGTCCGCACTGCCTGGCGGTTATTCGGTGGCCTGGCAGGGCATTTCCTACCAGGAACGGCTGTCCGGCTCGCAGGCGCCGATGCTCTACGCCCTATCGGTCCTGATCGTCTTCCTCTGCCTCGCGGCGCTCTATGAAAGCTGGTCGATCCCGTTCTCGGTCATATTGGCCGTGCCGATTGGCGTGCTCGGTGCGCTCTCCGCCGCGTATTTCTTCGGCCAGTCGAACGACGTCTACTTCAAGGTCGGGCTCCTGACGACGATCGGCCTGGCGGCGAAGAACGCCATTCTGATTGTCGAATTCGCCAAGGATCGTCAGGCCGGCGGGATGAAAATGATCGAGGCCACCCTCGAGGCAGCGCGCCTGCGACTGAGGCCAATCGTCATGACATCGCTCGCTTTCATCCTCGGCGTCGTGCCGCTGGCGATCGCGACCGGCGCCGGATCCGCGGCCCAGAACGCCATCGGCGTCGGCGTGCTGGGTGGTATGCTTTCTGCAACACTTCTCGGAATTTTCTTCGTTCCGTCCTTCTTTGTTGTCGTTAGACGGTTATCAAAGCGTGAAAAAGAGTAGGATGACGATTACGTTCGTTAACGTATTCGACCTTTAATGCCGTCAGAAGCTATGCGAATCGCTGCTGACGGGACAATCGGAAGAGGCATGAGTGCTGACCTTCCACGCGTTATAGGGCACTGGGACAGAAAAATGTTATCCATTCGTGTTGTTGCTCCTCTCACTATGCTGCTGCTTTCGGGCTGCGTCGTCGGTCCAGATCACAAGGCGCCGGAAATTGCTCTTCCGGGTAAATTTGCCGAAGCCGGCAAGACCAGCAACGGCGATGTTTCGCAGGTTGCCTGGTGGACCGCATTTAATGACAGCCGTCTGAACGGCTATGTAAATCAGGGGATCGGTCAGAACCTCGATATCCTCCAGGCTCTGGAGCGGATCACGTCTGCCGAGGCCAACGTTACCGTCGCCGGCGCGGGCGCTCTCCCGTCGCTGGATCTCTCGGCCGCCAGCACGACCACCGGCACTCGTACCAGCCCCGGTTCGTTCTCGCGGACGACCGTGACGGCGGGTACTGCCGATGCGTCCTGGTTCCTCGATCTTTTCGGCCTCTACAGGCGTTCCAAGGAAAGTGCGCTCGCAAGCCTCGATGCTGCCTATGCCAGCGAGGACGTCGCACGTCTCTCGTTCCTGTCTCAGATCGCCGCGGCCTATATCGACGTACGCTACTATCAGGAGCGTATTGCGATTGCCCGCCGGAACCTCGATTCGCGGCGCGAAACACTGAGCCTCACCAAGCTCCAGCTTGATGCCGGCGCGGCGTCCCGCCTCGATGTCGTCCAGTCGGAAGGCTTGGTCAATTCGACGATCGCGGAAATTCCGGGCCTGGAAACGAGTTTCCGGGGTGCGGCGCACCGTGTCGCCACGCTTCTCGCCATGCCTGCATCGTCGCTCGTTCCCGAACTGCAGAAAGGCGCCCGCCAGCCGGTCGCCCGCTTCAGCACCAAGGCCGGCGTCCCGGCGGACCTGATCCGCAACCGTCCGGACATCCGTGCCGCGGAACGCCAACTCGCATCGGCAGTCGCCGAAATCGGCGTCGCCGAGGCCCAGCTCTATCCGGCCATTACGCTCGGCGGCTCCATTTCTCCGAGATACAACGCACTTACCCCCGGCCTCGATAGCCGGGCCTTGACCTGGTCCTTCGGGCCGCAGCTGAGCCTGCCGATCTTCGACGGCGGTCGTCTGCGCGGCAACGTCAAGATCGCCGAATCCAGCGCCCGCGGACAGTATCTCGCCTGGAAGCAGACGGTTCTGAACGCGGTCGAGGAAGTGGAAAATGCACTGGCCGCAGTCGCCCGCGACAGCCGCACGGTTTCCGCACTTCAGGCAACTGTGAAGTCCTACGAAGAAGCCCTGCAGCTCGGTACCGCCAGCTATCGTGACGGCGCTTCCTCGCTGCTCGACGTTCTCGACGCCCAGCGTGAGGTCTCGACCGCTCAGTCGAACCTCGCAGCCGCCGTGCGTCAGATGGCGCAGGACTACGTCTCGCTCAACGTGGCGATCGGCGGCGGTTACGCCTTCGGCAAGACCGATACCAAGGTCGCGTCGGTGGTCGTCAAGAAGTAGGCTCCGCCCCAACATAACCGACAACAAAAAACCTCCGGAGCCAGCGCTTCGGAGGTTTTTTTATCACGCCCGGAAAGGCCGGGGACGATCAATTCGACGATCAGTTCTTGGCGCGCTCGACGTAGGAATTGTCTTCGGTGGCGATCACGACGCGGGTGCCGGCATCGACATGCGGCGGAACCGCCGTGCGGATGCCGTTCGACAGCATGGCCGGCTTGTAGGACGAGGAAGCCGTCTGGCCCTTGACGACCGGTTCGGTCTCGACGATCTCGAGCGTCACGTGGCGCGGCAGCTGAAGAGCCAGCGCAATGCCCTCGTGCATGGACAGAACGCAGGTCATGCCTTCCTGAAGATAGGCCTTCTGGTCGCCCATCGTATCCACGTCCACCACGACCTGGTCGTAGTTTTCCGGGTTCATGAAGTGGAAGCCTTCGCCGTCTTGATAGAGGAACTGGTGGTTGACGTCCTCGACGAAGGCGCGCTCGACCTGCTCGGTCGTCCGCCAGCGCTCGGACACCTTCACGCCGTCGACGATGCGGCGCATATTGACCTGCGTGACAGGCGTGCCCTTGCCGGGATGGAAGTTCTCGGCGGTGAGAACGACATAAAGCTTGCCGTCCACATCGATGACGTTGCCCTTGCGGACAGAAGAGGCGATGACCTTGACCATAGGATTCCTTGTGGTGCGAACCGGCTTGTAACTGCCGAAAATGCGTCGTAGAGGACCGGGCGATAACCGGCCCGAAGGACGGATCGTCTGTTTTCCGGCCGGAACTACTCCAAAACCGCGCAAAGTGGAAGCCTTGCCGGGGAGAACCGGCGAAGAAAGCCGTAAATGAGCTCGTCGCGACCTGCCATATCCCGCTCGCCCTGGTGGACGCCGGCAAACCACGCCGACCGTCGGCCCTTCCTGATCGGCCGCAACGCGGTCCAGACGACGTTGCGCGACTTCTTCTCGCAGCGCGATTTCATCGAGGTCGATACGGCGACGCTCCAGGTTTCCCCGGGCAACGAGACCCATCTGCATGCCTTCGCAACCGAAGCGATCGCCATCGACGGCGGCGGGGCGCCGCTCTATCTGCACACGTCGCCGGAATTTGCCGCCAAGAAGCTGCTGGCCGCCGGCGAGAAGCGTATCTTCACCTTCGCCCATGTCTACCGCAACCGGGAACGCGGGCCGCTGCACCATCCGGAATTCACCATGCTGGAATGGTACCGCGTCGGCGAAACCTACGAACAGTTGATGGCCGATTGCGCCGAGATGCTGGCACTGGCCGCCGATACCACCAGGACCGGGCGCTTTGCCTTCCGCGGGCTGGAAGTCGATCCTTTCGCCGAGCCGGAACGCCTGACGCTCGCTGATGCCTTCGACCGGTTCGCCGGCATCGACCTGCTCGCCTCGGTCGCGACGAACGGCGATACAGACCGCGATCTCCTGGCGGCCGGCCTGAAAAAGGCCGATATTCGCTTTGCCGAAGACGACACCTGGGCAGATCTCTTCAGCAGGGTCCTGGTCGAGAAGGTCGAGCCGCATCTCGGCCAGGATCGCGCGACGATCCTCCACGAATACCCCGTTTCCGAGGCAGCGCTCGCCCGGCCCTCCGCCGGTGATCCGCGCGTCGCCGAACGTTTCGAGCTTTATGCCTGCGGCGTCGAGCTTGCCAACGCCTTCGGAGAACTGACCGACGCCGGCGAACAACGCCGCCGGTTCGAGCACGAAATGGCCGAAAAGTCCCGCATCTACGGCGAACGTTATCCGCTCGACGAAGATTTTCTCGATGCGCTTTCGATCATGCCCGACGCGAGCGGCGCCGCACTCGGCTTCGACCGGCTCGCCATGCTGGCAACGGGTGCGACCCGCATCGAACAGGTCATGTGGGCGCCGGTCGCGGAGGTGTTTTCGTGACCGCAGTCCGTTCATTGAAAACCCCGGAAGATCTCGCGGCCGCCGGCCTGATCGAGCCCCAAAAGCTCGACGGCGTCCGAGCCATCGCAGACCGCTACGCGATCGCGCTGACGCCAACCGTGGTTTCGCTCATCGACAGAACCGATCAAAACGATCCGATCGCCCGGCAGTTCGTGCCAGATCCGAACGAATTGCTGACGACTCCGGAAGAGCGTGCCGACCCGATCGGCGATCAGGCGCACAGCCCGGTCAAGGGCATCGTTCACCGCTATCCGGACCGGGTGCTGCTGAAGGCCGTGCATATCTGCCCGGTCTATTGCCGCTTCTGCTTCCGCCGCGAGATGGTCGGGCCGCAAGGCGACGGAACGCTTTCGCCCGAGGAGCTGTCGGCAGCGCTCGCCTATATTCGTGAGCATCCGGAGATTTGGGAAGTCATCCTCACCGGCGGCGACCCGTTGGTCCTTTCGCCAAGACGGCTTGCTGCCATCATGCGCGGCCTTGCCGAGATTCCTCATGTAAAGATCGTCCGCTTCCACACGCGGGTGCCGGTCGTCGAGCCGGACCGCATCGACGCGGCAATGATCGCGGCACTGAAGGAAAGCGGCAAGGTGATCTATATCGCGCTGCACGCCAACCATCCGCGCGAAATGACCGCCGCCGCCCGGACCGCCTGCGCCCGCCTGGTCGATGCCGGTTTTCCGATGGTGAGCCAGACGGTGCTCCTGCGCGGCGTCAACGACGAACCGGCGGTGATTGGCGACCTGATGAAGGCTTTCGTCGAGACCCGGATCAAGCCCTATTACCTTCATCATCCGGATCTCGCACCCGGCACCAGCCACTTCCGGCTGGATATCGCCGAAGGCCAGAAGATCGTCTCGGCGCTGCGGGGCACCATCTCCGGCCTCTGCCAGCCGACCTATGTCCTGGATATCCCCGGCGGCCACGGCAAGGCGGTGATCGGCGAAAGCGCCGTGCGCGGCGAAGGCGGCTGTTATTCCGTCAGCGATTTCCGCGGCGGGGAGCATGCGTATCCTCCGAAATGACACGGGTTCTTGTTCACGCGGCGAAATGCGCCCGTGGCTTGGCCTGGAATTGGAGAGCCCACACGAATGCGGAACCTCGATTGATTTTTAATGGTGGCTCCGCATTCGCGTGGCCTTCGGCGTCTTTTCGGGGCTTCCGGCCCCTACAGGTGATCATCTCGCCTCGCTGCGTGGCTTTGTTCGCGCCCATCCTTTCGGGACAGGCCTGCCAC
Organism: Neorhizobium sp. T25_27; assembly: GCF_002968565.1. NCBI lineage: Bacteria > Pseudomonadati > Pseudomonadota > Alphaproteobacteria > Hyphomicrobiales > Rhizobiaceae > Neorhizobium > Neorhizobium sp. T25_27. The sequence goes on along the minus strand of NZ_PVBJ01000021.1, from coordinate 19,563 downwards.
TTGCACGGCTCAACCGAACCGGACATGGCTGTCCGGGGGAGGCTTGATAGGGAGACTTCATCTCCCATGGCTTTCACCTCTTCCACCATCCCCGCACGTTACGGTTCCGATGAAAGCGCCGGCCTCCGCCTGCCCGCGAACGTCTCGCGAAACACTCCGGCGACGGAAGCGGGAGGATTGTAGGCATGGTAGCGAGGGGTGGGGAAATCAAAAGCGAGAAAAATAGGGCGCGCCGTATGAGCCCCCTCTGTCGTCGGGCATCTCCCACCAGGGCAGGGCGATCGCATATGGAATGTGAGGCGGTGCGGCATTCTTAACCCTCCCCCTTGTGGGGAGGGTGGCCGGCAGGCGGGAGGGGTTTTGATGCTGGATAAAGTCCCCTCCCCAACCCCTCCCCACAAGGGGGAGGGGCTCCACGCGCCGTCCCATACATTCATATGAGGTCGCCCTGGGGGAAGATTGGCTGGCAGGACGGCAGCGGCGAATGAACTGGCCTCCACATCGAAGGGTATAGGATCAGCTCACTCCTTCTCGACCGGCATATAAAGATCGCCACCGTCGCGATATTTCGCAGCCATGGCTTCCAGGCCCTCCTTCTGCGCTTCGGCGCGGATGTCGTGGGAAATCCGCATCGAGCAGAATTTCGGGCCGCACATGGAGCAGAAATGCGCCACCTTGTGCGCCTCCTTCGGCAAGGTCTCGTCATGCATCGAGCGGGCCGTTTCCGGATCGAGCGACAGGTTGAACTGGTCCTCCCAGCGGAATTCGAAGCGGGCGCGCGACAGCGCGTCGTCGCGCACCTGCGCCGCCGGATGGCCTTTGGCGAGATCGGCGGCATGTGCGGCGATCTTGTAGGTGATGACGCCCACCTTGACGTCGTTGCGGTCCGGCAGGCCGAGATGTTCCTTGGGCGTCACGTAGCAGAGCATGGCGGTGCCGAACCAGCCGATCATCGCCGCCCCGATGCCCGACGTGATGTGGTCGTAGCCCGGCGCGATATCGGTGGTCAGCGGCCCGAGCGTGTAGAACGGCGCCTCGCCGCAGACCGCGAGCTGCTTGTCCATGTTGGCCTTGATCTTGTGCATCGGCACATGGCCGGGGCCTTCGATCATCACCTGGCAATCCTTCGCCCAGGCGATCTTCGTCAGCTCCCCGAGGGTCTCCAGTTCCGCGAACTGCGCCGCGTCATTGGCATCGGCGATCGAACCCGGGCGAAGACCGTCGCCGAGCGAGAACGACACGTCGTAGGCCCGGGCGATGTCGCAGATTTCCTCGAAATGTTCGTAGAGGAAACTTTCCTTGTGGTGGTGCAGACACCACTTGGCCATGATCGAGCCGCCGCGGGAAACGATGCCGGTGACGCGGTTGACGGTGAGCGGGATATAGGCGAGCCGCACGCCCGCATGGATGGTGAAGTAGTCGACACCCTGCTCCGCCTGCTCGATCAGCGTGTCGCGATAGACCTCCCAGGTCAGGTCTTCGGCAACGCCGTTCACCTTTTCGAGCGCCTGGTAGAGCGGCACGGTGCCAATCGGCACCGGCGAATTGCGGATGATCCAGTCGCGGATATTGTGGATGTTGCGGCCGGTCGACAGGTCCATGACCGTATCGGCGCCCCAGCGGATCGCCCAGACCATCTTCTCGACTTCCTCGGCCATCGACGAGGTGACGGCCGAATTGCCGATATTGGCATTAATCTTCACCAGGAAGTTGCGGCCGATGATCATCAGTTCGGATTCGGGATGGTTGATATTGGCGGGAATGATCGCCCTGCCTTCGGCGACTTCGCGCCGAACGAATTCCGGGGTCACGAAGTCCGGCACATGGGCGCCGAAACTTTCGCCGTCGCGGATGAGCGGTTCCCCGGCCGCCTGCCGGCCGAGGTTCTCGCGGATGGCGACGAATTCCATCTCCGGCGTGATGATGCCGGCCCGCGCATAGGCGAGCTGGGTGACGGCCCGGCCCGTTTTCGCCTTGAAGGGCTGGTTGCGGACCGGGAATTCCGGCGTCAGATGGCTCCCGGACACGAAGCCGTTGTCCTCCGGCCTGACGATGCGGCCCTCATAGGTTTCGACGTCGCCGCGGGCGGCAATCCAGCTTTCGCGCAGGCGAGGCAGGCCGGCATCGATGCTGATCGCGGCGCCTTCGACGGTATAGGGACCGGAGGAATCGTAGACGGTGACCGGCGGTTCGCCGGAGGTCGGATGCAATGCGATCTGGCGCATCGGCACGCGGGCGTCCGGGTGGATCGTTCCTGCTTTCAGGACCTTCGTGGAAGCGGGAAGCGGGCCGGTGGTGACGACCGGGGTGAGCTTGGTGGTTGCGATATTCATGGTTCAAGGCTCCAAGGTTTGACGTTTGGAGACCCAGTTCCAGTGTTGGAATGATGGAAAAACACCCCGGAATGCGAAGGACGGTTTCCCGCCCTCGCTGCCGCAGCGCCCGCACCGTCCCTACGCCAGTATGAACTGGATCAGGTTCAACGGGTCACTGCGCCTCGGCCGGCCAAAGCCGTTCCGACCAGCAGTATCTCAGCCCCTTGGCGGGACCCCCCTGGTGAATGGCGCCATCAGAAACCCGCGGGCCGTTGATGTCAAGCCGGGCCATGCCGATGGCGATCGATCGGATTTTACGGAATCCCGCAGCCCTAACTTCACGACGTTTATTGCCGGAATCTTATGCTTTCCTGCGTAGTAACGTCCCCAGCGATGAACGCAGATTTGAACGATCCGGAGATGTCGAGATGAACGAGACCATTCGCGAATTGCTCACACGTGTAGGCGGCCTTCCGGTCGCGGTGACCGAGCTGGAAGACGGCGCCGATCTTTATGCGGCCGGCCTCTCCTCATTTGCATCCGTACAACTGATGCTCGGCCTGGAAGAGGCCTTCGACATCGAGTTTCCCGACAGCCTTTTGAACCGCAAGTCCTTCGCCAGCATAGCTGCGATCGAGCAGACGGTTTCGCATATCCTGAAAGCGCGCGAGGCCGCTTGAGATGAGCCTCCCCGCCTTTGCCGCCGACATGAGCCTGAGCGCCCGCGCTCACCGCGTGGCAACCGTAGCGGCCGAATTTGCCGACCGCGTCGATCATGACGGCCGCTTCCCCCGCGAAGCGGTCGATGCCATGAAAGCCGAGCGCCTGATCGGCATCCAGATCCCGGCCGCGTTCGGCGGCGAGAGCGCTTCGATCGCCGAGATCGCCGAGGTCTGCTCCATCCTGGGACAGGCCTGCGCCGCGAGCGCCATGGTTTTCGCCATGCACCAGATTAAGGTTTCGAGCCTCGTGGAGCATGGTGGCGACAGCGAATGGCATAGGGACTTCATGCGCGAGCTTGCCGGCCGCCAGCTTCTCGTCGCTTCCGCGACGACCGAGGGCGGCATCGGCGGCAATATGCGCAACTCCATCTGCGCGATCGAGGTCGAGGGCGACATCTGCCGCCTGACCAAGGATGCGACGGTGATTTCCTACGGCACCTACGCCGATGTGATCATGGTCACCTCCCGCTCCAACGAGAAGGCCGCACCGACCGACCAGGTCATGACCGTCTTCAAGCAAGGCCAGTATACCCTGCAGAAGACCGTCGACTGGGATACGCTCGGCATGCGCGGCACTTGCTCCGACGGCTTCCTCTTCAGGGGCGAGGCGCCGTCCGTCCAGATCTTTCCAAAGCCGTTCGCCGAAATCGCGGCGCAATCGATGCTCGCCACCTCGCATCTCCTCTGGAGCGCGGTCTGGTACGGGATCGCCGCCGATGCGGTACTGCGCGCCCAGGCCTTCGTGCGCGCCGCCGCCCGCAAGGCCGGCGGCACCCAGCCGCCCGGCGCGCTGAGGCTCGCCGAAGCCTCGAACCTGCTGCAGCTTCTCAAGGCCGGTATCCTCTCCGGCCTCAGGATCTACGCGGATGCCAAGGCGGATCACGACCAGCTGTCGTCCATGGCGTTTTCGATCGCCATGAACAACGTCAAGCTGGCTTCCTCCGAGACGATCCTGACCATCATCAACCAGGCGATGATCATCTGCGGCATCATGGGCTACAAGAACGGCACGCCCTACAGTCTCGGCCGGCATCTGCGCGACGCGCATTCCGCCCAGCTGATGATTTCCAACGACCGCATCCTCGGCAATACGTCGACCATGCTGCTCGTTCAGAAACCGGACACCAGCCTGCTCGGCTGACGCCCCGATCATTTCATATGTAAACCATTGAAAAGAATGAGGTAAAGCCATGGACATGCAAGTTTCATTTCTCGACCGCCTGTTCGATGCAGGCCTGCTGATCGAGACGGGCGTCGACGGATTGTATGGCCGCAGCGGCCAGTTCGAAGACGTCATCGCCGCCTTCGAACGATTGATCGACCAGGTCGGCGGGGGCGACGGTGCCGAGGCGATGCGCTTCCCGCCGGGCATGAACCGCGCCTTCTTCGAGACCAGCGGCTATATGAAGAGCTTCCCGCAGCTCGCCGGCACGGTGCATTCGTTCTGCGGCAACGAACTCGACCATATGAGCCTGCTGAAATGCATGGAAGTCGGCGAGGAGGACTGGACCAAGGGCCAGGAAGCGACCGACATCGTGCTGACGCCCGCGGCCTGCTATCCGCTCTATCCGACCGTTGCGCGGCGCGGCAGCCTGCCCGCCGGCGGCGCTCTGTTCGACCTGCAGAGCTACTGCTTCCGCCATGAGCCCTCCAAGGATCCGGCCCGCCAGCAGCTTTTCCGCATGCGCGAATATGTCTGCATGGGCACGGAGAGCCACGTCACCGACTTCCGACAGCTGTGGATGGATCGCGGCGTCGAGATGATGAAGTCGCTCGGCCTCGAGGTGGAGATTGACATCGCCAACGACCCGTTCTTCGGCCGCGCCGGCAAGATGCTGGTCAACAACCAGCGCGACCAGAACCTGAAGTTCGAGCTCCTGATCCCGATCACCTCCGTCGCCAAGCCGACCGCCTGCATGAGCTTCAACTATCATCAGGACAGTTTCGGCCTGAAATGGGGCCTCAACCTGGAGGACGGCAGCGTCGCTCACACGGCCTGCGTTGGTTTCGGCCTTGAACGCATCGCGCTTGCGCTCTTCCACACCCATGGTCTGGACGTAAAAGAGTGGCCGGGCTCCGTCCGCGCCACGCTCTGGGGCTGATCCAATGACGGCGGTATTTCCGGCGCTCGATCCGGCAAACTACAGGACGCATGCGCTGCATTCGGCCGAGCGCATGTGGCCGGAGACGAATTGTTACGTCGATCTGTGGATAGAGGTGCTTTCGGCGCAGGGCCTGCCGCCGGAAGCCATGCTCGGTTTCACCCTGACCCAGGATTTCGAGGGCGACCAGTTCACCTTCTTCAAGGTGCCGCTCGAAGACCTCGAGACCCTGTTCGGTATTCGCGTAACCGAACTGGCGATCTTCGACCGGCCGGAATGGCATGTTACGGAGCAGATCCGCCGCGGCCGGCTGACGCTGCTCGAACTCGACAGCTTTTATCTGCCCGATACGCGCGGCGTCGCCTATCGCCAGGAACACGGCAAGACGACGGTCGCGATCAACCGGCTGGACCTCGAACGCCGCGAGCTCGACTATTTCCACAATGGCGGCTTCTTCACCCTTTCCGGCGAGGATTTCGATGGCCTGTTCCAGTTGAACGCCGGCCCGACGGCGCTGCCCTTCCTGCCCTATACCGAATTCGCCAAGTTCCCCGCCGCCTATCCGGATGCGAGGGAAATTCGCGAAACCGCCTGGAAGCTGCTCAGGCATCATTTTCCCCGGCGGCCGGAGGACAATCCCATCCGTGCGTTCGGCAAAGTCTTCCCGGCGCAGGTGGAGCGGATCGCCGAGAGGGATTTCGGCTTCTTTCACAAATACGCGTTCAACACGCTCCGGCAGATCGGCGCCAATTTCGAGCTGCTGGCGAGCCATCTCGCCTGGCTGAACCACAAGGCGTTCGCCCAGCCTGAACGGCAGGCGCTGAGGATTTCGGAAGTGGCAAAATCCACCCAGTTCCAGCTTGCCCGCGCCCTGACCCGCAAGAAGTTCGAACCGCTGGCAACAGCGCTCGATCCGGCCGCCGACGCCTGGGACCTGCTGATGGGGGACCTGGCGTCGACGCTGAGCCACGCCCGCGAGGCCGCGTGAGCCTTCTTATCCCGATCGGATCAAGGACCAGCCCTCTTGCCGAGGGCTGGTCCTTGGCATTGACGGAGCCCGGCGCCTGCTCCCTGCCGTCCGATCTTCCTCCGGACCTGGAATTCCTCCCGGCCATGGTACCCGGCACGGTCGCCGCCGCCCTGGAGGCTGCAGGCCGCTTCGACCGCCACAATCCCGAGCCGCTGATCGGCAGGGATGCCTGGTATCGCTGCCTGCTGGCCGGTGAAGCGCCCGGACCGGCGATCCTGCGGTTTGCCGGGCTTGCGACTGTCGCCGATGTGTTTCTCGGCGAGACGCTGATCCTGTCCTCGACAAGCATGTTCGAAAGCCACGATGTCGCCGTGGAACTGACCGGCACCGAAACCCTGTCGATCTGCTTTCGAGCCCTGAAACCGCATCTGGAAAAGACCGGGCCTCGTGCCCGCTGGCGTCCGCGGCTGATGAACAGCCAAGGTCTCCGCCTGATCCGCACGACCGCACTTGGCTTCATGCCGGGATGGTGTCCGGAGGTTCATGCGGTGGGACCCTGGCGGCCGGTTTCGGTGATGCGCATCGCCGATAACCGCTTGGCTTCGCCCCCCTCATCCGGCCCTGCGGGCCACCTTCTCCCCGCCGGGGAGAAGAGGGAGCTCACCATCTCCGCCGAGCTCGATGAAAGCGAAGCAGGCCTTCTCAAGGTCAGCTTTGCCTTTGACGGACCGTCCCACGATCTCCGTCTCGTCTGCAATGGCAGAGAGACCCATTTTACAAATGACGGCGGCCGATATTCGGCCGAGCTTCACCTGCCGGGAATAGAACCCTGGTGGCCGCATACCCATGGCGCGCCAGCGCTTTACGACGTGGCGCTCAAGGTCGATGGCGAAGAATATCCGGTCGTCCGGACCGGCTTCCGCAACCTGAAGGTCGATCGTGGCACGGACGGCGACGATTTCGCGGTCATCGTCAACGGCGAGAAGATATTCTGCCGCGGTGCCGTCTGGACCTCCGCCGATGTCGTCAATCTGCCGGGCGATCGCGCCGGCTATGAGCCTTGGCTCAGGCTCGCGAAAGACGCGGGCATGAACATGATCCGCATTCCGGGCATCGCCACCTATGAAAGCCCGGCGTTCTTCGCGCTGTGCGACGAGCTCGGCCTGCTGGTCTGGCAGGACCTGATGCTTGCCAATTTCGACTATCCGGCGGGCGATCCGGATTTCGTGATTCACGTGAAAACGGAAGTCGGGCAGTTCCTGGCGGCGACGCAGGCTTCGCCGTCGCTTGCGGTCCTTTGCGGCGGCAGCGAAATCTATCAGCAGGGCGCCATGTTGGGCCTGCCGGAACGGATCTGGAAAGGTCCGCTCTGCGAGGAAATCCTTCCGGCCTTGGCTGCCGATTGGCGGCCGGACCTGCCCTATGTGGCGAACTCGCCTTCCGGCGGCGCCCTGCCTTTCTACCCGAATGCCGGCGTCGCCCATTATTACGGGGTCGGCGCCTACAAGCGGCCGCTCGAGGATGCGCGGCGGGCAAACATCCGTTTCGCAGCCGAATGCCTGGCGTTCTCAAACCTCTCCGATTCGGAAACGCTGGCCGGCGGCAAATCCGGAATCCCGCGTGATGCCGGCGTGGACTGGGATTTCGAGGACGTTCGCGATCACTACCTCGGCGCGCTTTACGATGCCGATCCGCAGACGTTGCGTGCGCAGCAGCCGGAACGATATCTCGTCCTCTCCCGCGCCGTGACCGGAGAGGTGATCGAAACCGCCTTCGCCGAATGGCGCCGGCCCGGCTCGACCTGCAACGGCGCGCTGACCTTCACCTTCCAGGATGTCATGCCAGGTCCCGGCTGGGGCGTGGTTGGCGTCAACTGCGTGCCGAAACCTGCCTGGTTCGCGCTGAAGCGGGCCTTCCGCCCGGTCCAGGCCGTATTTGCCGACGAAGGCACCAACGGGCTGGATATCCACCTTCTCAATGAAACGCCCACCGACCTGCCGGTGGTTCTCGAACTCGCCTGCCTGCGGGACGGCAGGATGGCAGTGGTTTCAGGCCGCCGAGAACTGACGCTTACCTCTCGCAGCAGCGAGAGCATCGCCTCGACCGATCTGTTCGGCGCCTTCTTCGACACCAACTACGCCTACCGTTTCGGCCCGCCCTCCCACGACGTGACGGTCGCGCGGCTGAAACATGCGCAAACGGGGGAGATTGTCGCGGAGGCTTTCCATTTCCCGCTCGGACGCGCCCACGCTTTCCACGATGCGGAGATTGCGGTTTCGGTCGCAGAGGGCGACGGAGAGTTCTGGCTGGAGCTTTCGACGGATAGTTTTGCGCAGTCGGTCAGCATCGAATGTGCCGGTTATCGCCCCTCCGACAATGGCTTTCACCTGGCGCCCGGCGCAATCAGGCGCATCCGCCTTGCCGTACTCCCAGAGGCCGCCGGCAGACCCGGCGGCACGATCCGTTCACTCGGCGGCGATCGAATCCTGCGTTTTTGAATAGGCGAGTTCTTCCAGCGGAAAGCGGAAGGCCATTTGCCTGAGAGCCTTGAGATAGGCAGCTCGGGCATGCTCCGGCGTCAGATTGTGGTCGGCATCCGGAATGATTTCCGCCGAGACATTGGGGAAACGGCTCAAGCCGACCCCGTCATGGCCAAAATAGAAGTCGTATTGTTCGAGACCGAGATCGTTTTCGCTATAGATCAGCGAGATGGAGGTGCCGCGCTGGTGGAGGGTGCGGAAAGCGCCGTAGATCGCCCGACCCTCGGGCAGGAAACCACGAAAGGCATGCAGGATCTTGTGCTTGGCCCGATTGCCGAGGCTCTTCGCGATATTGCGGGCCGCGGCAATGGTATCGACCTCGCCTCGGATGATGCGCTTGAACGTTTCGGCTCGCAGGGCCCGTCTGCGATAGTCCTGCAGGCTGCGCGTGCCGTTGACGATCGCATCCTCGACCGAACGGCCAGGCGACCAGTGAAACACGGCGGGATTGACGGATACATTGCCGGCGATGCGCGGTTCGGCGACCGAGGCCTGGAAGCCGAGATAGGCACCGCTGCAGCGGCCTGCGGTGACGACCGGCGTAAGGCGGCGGCTTTGGAGAAAGTCGATCGCCGCCGTTACATCGGCGTTTTGGCTGGAATGATAAAGGACCTGCTCCGGCCGGCCCGGCACCGGCGGGCTATCTCCCGCATTGGCCGTATCGAAACGCAGTGAAGGAATGCCGGAGCGCGCCAGCGACCGGGCCAGCGCCACCGTCGAGCGGCCCCAGCCGGCATGCCTGTCATAGGCCGATGTCAGGAAAAGCACCGTAGCGCCGGCGCGGCCGTGGTTCGGCTCGCAGAGGACCCCGAACAGCCGATCATCGAGGCCGAAACGAACCGGAGTTTCTGTGAAACCGTCACCGACAAGCGGTTCCGCCTGCACCGGCGGGCGGTGTGCCGCGGAGATTGCCTCCGCGGGTAAGGCAGCGATCCAGTCAGCCAGCTTGTTCGCCACCGGGAGCGGCAGTCTCGCAATCGCCGGATTGGAGACCAGCTGGTCGTAACCTTCGAAAGCCTGCTCGGTCACATCCGCCCCGAGCGCCCGGAGCCGCGCGGCGAATTGCGTATCGGCCGGCCGGTCGGCCCGTCCGACCACCAGAACGCGCGGCGCGGCCTGCCGATCGATCATCAGCAGATTGACCTTGCGAACCTCGTCGGCGATCTGGCCGGGCATGGTGAGGGAAGCGATGGACACGCCGGTCTTGTCGCGCTGCTCGTCGGCAAGGCCCAGATTTTCGTCCACCACTTTGGACCAGACCGCAAGCTCGCGAATATGCAGGCGACCGGAAACGACCGGCGCCATATAGGCGATGCCGGCCAGATCTTCGAGCCTGTCGGCGGCCTTGGTCGCGACGACGGCCCCCAGACCTTGGCAAACGAGGACGATCCGCTCGCAACCGGAAAGCGCCTTGAGATGCGCGGCAGCAGAGACGAGGCTGTCGGACCAGACGGAAAGCCCGCCCTCGAAGTCGAGGTCGTCAAGCGCATCGCCGGTACCGGGATAATCGAACCGCAGGCTGGCAATGCCGCGATCGGCAAGCTTTTCCGAAATGATGCGCCAGAACTTGCGCGTGCACATTTCCTCCAGTCCCCAGGGGCTGGCAAACAGTACGGCCACGCCGGACGGCGCGGTTCCCGCGGACGGTGGCGTGAAAAGCCCGACGGTGCCGTCGAACGTCAGCGGTTGCGAAGCCGCGCGTTGAGGCAGGGGCGAGGTTTCCCCGGCGGCCGGGGATTTATGTCGAGCGTCCATCATGGTCGTGCCGGCAGTTTTCTTGATCACTGCGCCAGCAATACCTCCGGCCTTGCTTCCAGGCGCTTAAACTATCCGGCGCAATTTTACCGATCGCAGCTGGATTGTTCCGAAAAGACGCGGGAGAGAACCTGCATCTGCGGCCGGTCGCCGCTTTTGGTCGGCTGGATGTTGAGCGGCTCGTTTTCCGGCCACCATTCGCCGCCGGCACAATAGGACCAGCCGCAACCTGCCACCATAACCTTGGCAAATGCGAATCGTTGCCGAAGCGCTCCCGCGGCGGTGATGCGCGCGCCGACGGCGCAAAAGGAACGGAATTTTGGGTGGCTGGCTTTAAGGTCGGCAGGTAAGAAGCTCATCTGGACAGACAAACAAGACGGGCTGTACACATTCCAGAACCAAGACTGGGCCTCGCCGGGCATTTTCCCGTCCTACGTGGGGTCGGATATTGTCCGGCACCAATTTTATGTATACACGGAGTGGCCGACCGATGGCAGAGGAGGGAGAATTTGCATGAATAACTATGTCCTGACCGTATCCTGCAAGACGACACGCGGCATTGTCGCGGCGATTTCCGGCTTTCTGGCGGAAAAGGGTTGCAACATCATCGACAGTTCGCAGTTCGATGACCTCGACACGGGCAAGTTCTTCATGCGCGTCAGCTTCCTCTCCGAAGAAGGCGCCGAACGTCCGGCACTGCTCGAAGGCTTTAAGCCGATTGCCGACCGGTTCGAGATGGAATGGGAGATCTTCGACACCGAAGAGCGCATGAAAGTGCTGCTGATGGTGTCGCGTTTCGGCCATTGCCTCAACGACCTGCTCTACCGCTGGAAGATCGGCGCCCTGCCGATCAACATCGTCGGCGTCGTGTCCAACCATTTCGACTACCAGAAGCTCGTGGTCAACAACGACATTCCTTTCCACCACATCAAGGTCACGAAGGAAAACAAGCCGCAGGCCGAAGCCCAGCTTCTCGATCTGGTCGAGCAGAGCGGCACCGAACTCATCGTGCTGGCCCGCTACATGCAGGTCCTGTCCGACAGCCTCTGCAAGAAGATGTCCGGCAAGATCATCAACATCCACCACTCCTTCCTTCCGTCGTTCAAGGGCGCCAACCCCTACAAGCAGGCCTATACCCGCGGCGTGAAGCTGATCGGGGCCACGGCCCACTACGTCACTGCCGACCTCGACGAAGGCCCGATCCTCGAGCAGGACACGGTGCGCATCACCCATGCGCAGTCGGCCGACGACTATGTTTCGCTCGGCCGCGACGTCGAAAGCCAGGTCCTGGCGCGCGCCATCCACGCCCATATCCATCACCGCACCTTCATCAACGGCAACCGCACCGTCGTCTTCCCGCCGAGCCCCGGCTCCTACGCTTCGGAGCGCATGGGCTGAGGCTCATCCAAAGTCGGTAGAAAGGCCTATGGACGCAGGCCTTTAACGCTCTATCCTCTTCGGAAGCGCCCTTCCGGAGAGGTTCATGTCCGACATACTGCCCGAACTCATCGAGCCTCCTGCAAATGACGTTCCGATCGAAGCGATCGAGGACGTTCTACGTGACCATTACGGGCTTTCCGGGCAGATCTTCCCGATCGAGGGCCGGCAAAACCCCTATTTCCTGATCGACAACGGCCACATGCGCTACCTGCTCAAGGTGGCGCCCGCCGAAGGACCTCTCGAGGAGATCGAGGCTGAACACGCCCTGATGCGCCATATCCTGCGCAGCCCGGACGGGCCGCGGGTTCCCGAGCCGGTGGTGACCAAAGATGGCGGCGATACGCTCGTCCTGCCGCTCGGCGGTGAAGACCGGCGCATCCGGCTCCTCACCTTTCTCGACGGTACGGCCCCGCCAAGTGGCGAGAAACTGCCGGACCAGGCCGTGGCAGCCTTCGGGGCAATCTCCGCAGCACTTGCAAAAAGCCTGCTGGATTTCGAACATCCGGTCCTGCAGCGCGAACCGGAAGGGGACCTGCGCAAGGCCGGCCCGCAGACGGTCACGCTTCTCTCCGCCGTCGCCGACCAGGAAATCCGCGACGTCATCGCCAAGGCGATGGTGACGGCGCTGCGGCGCATCCAGCCGCTCGGCCCGAGCCTGAGGATCGCGGCGGCGCATCAGAACATCAACGGCGAAACCGTCGTCGGCGAGGATACGGACGGCGCATGGCTGCCGACCGGCGTGACGGACTTCACCGGCATTTCCAACGGCTGGCTGGTCGCCGGTTTCGCCAATACCTGCGCCTATCTGCTCGCCGACCGTGACGGCGATCCCTTCGCGCTGCTGCCGGCGATCCGCGCCTATCACGACATCTACCCATTCACCCTGAACGAACTCGAGGCGCTGTGGCCGCTGGTCGTCGCCCGCACCGGCATTCTCGCCGCCGAAGCCGAAAGCCGTCAGACCGGATCATCCGACGACCCGCAAGCCGGGGAAGACGCGGAGAAACGCCGCGCCGTCCTGAACGCCGCAGCCTCCGTTGCACCGGCACAGGTGCTTGCGGCCATCCTTGATGCGACGGGCATGGAAAAACAGCTGCCGGAGATCGGCCGCCTCCTGCCCGATATCGACCCGGAAACTTTCCGGCTGGTGGATTTGAGCGTCACCAGCCCGCTTCTTTACGGCGGAAACTGGACGGATGCCGACAATGACTGGAAGCTGCTTGCCCACATCGCCCGGGAGACCGGCCGCGCCAGCACCCGCTACGGCGAATACCGGCTTTCGAAAAGCAGCACCGATCCGCAGCAGGAACCGGAAAGTTTCGCGCTTCACGTCGATGCCTGCATACCCGCCCGGATGCCGGCGGTGGCGCCCTTTGCGGGTACGCTGAAAGCCGCCGGACCCCGCCTCGTCCTTGTCGGCCGCGACCTGACCCTGCATGTCGAAGGCCTCGAATGCACGCTGGCCGAAGAGACCGAGCTCGCCGCGGGCGACCCGCTTGGCGTCATCGCGGGGACCGAAAATTCCGTCGGCGGCCTGCGCCTCAGGTTCTGCCTCGATGCGGATCTCGTGCCGCCGCTCTTCTGCAAGCCGACCGAGGTGGGCACGTGGGCGAGATTGTGCCCTTCGCCGTCGGCGCTGCTCGGTATCGACGCGAATGCCCCGGCGCCGAAATATCCTGACCAGCCCGCCCGCGGCTGGAGGGAATACCTCTTCGACGCGACGGGTCGCAGCGCCCTCGATCTTACCGGCCAGGCGCCGCTGATCGGCTACGGACATCCGCGCCTTGCCGCCGCGACCTACCGCCAGACCATCCTCCTCAACCGCGCCGCAGGCCATCCATCAGAATCGGAAGAGGCTCTGCGCGCACAACTGGCCGAGCTTGCGCCCGAAGGGCTGAGCCATGTCTTTTTTGTCTCTGGCCGTGCGGAGGCGCTGGATCTCGCCTTCAGGCTTGCCCGCAGCCATACCAACAAGCGTGGCATCATCGGCCTGCTGGGGCTGCGGACGGACCGGCGGGATCCGGACTTCTTCGCTGTTCCATCCGTTGGAACGGCAACCGACATGATCCACGATCTCGATGATGTCGCTGCAGTGCTGGCCCAAGGTTATGGCGAGGCCGCGAACCTGGACGAGCCCTTGACGGAACTTCGGCAGAAGGCCGGCCTGCTGATCGTCGACGAAACCGGAACCGGTTATGGCCGCCTCGGCCACCACACCTGGGGCTTTTCGCACCGGGGGCTCGCGCCGGACATCATGTTTGTGGACGGGCCGGACGGCGGCGCTCCGTCGTTTCTGATGACACGGCCCGAGATCGCCGCAAACCTCCCCTCGGACCAGCACCCGCAGGCGATCTGCCCCGTCAGGGCAGCCTCCGCCATCGCGGCGCTCGACGTCATCCGCGAGGAACAAATGCGCGAGAATACGCGCGAGATCGGCAGCCATCTGAAGACACGGCTTGAAAGCCTGGCCGAACGTTTTCCCGCGATCTCCGCCGTATCGGGGAGCGGGCTGCTGCTGGTCATCGATCTCGCCGACGACGCAGCGGACCTCGGCGAACGGCTGCGACCCGGCATTGTCGCGGATATCGGCACTCCCAGACGCCTCGTCCTGCGTCCGCCGCTGTGCTTCAGCCGCCAAAGCGCGGACGGGCTGGTGGATCGGATCGAGACCCTGCTCTCGGAAATTTGAGGTGGCCGATCCGGTCGTTGCAGGAAATTTTCCACCGTCGATCCTTGCTTGAGTGGAAAAGCCACCTATCTCTGGGCTGACGGGCGGTAGCCAAGAATCGCGAATGAAATTTCACAATTCGGCCTTCTTCCTGTCATCAGTCGGAAAAAAATTCTAGGTAGACTGATTTTCGTTGATCATTTTGTGGGATTCGCCTACAGATGATTTTCGTTCGGCCTGCTGAGTCTGGCTGATTTTCGCGCAACACCGTGAAGGGAGAGTGACATGTTTAAATTCATCCGCGTCGCCGCCTTTGGTGAGGCCGCGTTCAAAATGAATGGCACGGATCGCCGCTCCCTTCCGTGCTGTCGAATGTAACGCTTCAGTTCAATCGTTCCTGAAAATTTTCATTCGCCAGAGCTGCGTCGCAAGCAGCCAAAGCGGGAGTCTGCCATGCAGAAGCAAGTAATCGAGTTCGGCGGCGAGCCCGTCGGTATTGTCATTCCTGACGCGGACCGGCTGAAGTTCATCGCCGTGAAATTCCATGTCATCGATCTGGACGAGCAGCGTTTCGGCTCTGCCGACGAAGTGCGTCTTGCCATCCGCGAGCTGGTTCGCTCGCGCAACAGCGCCTCTGCGGCGCATGTATGATATTTCTTAAATTCAATTCCAAAAGCCGCCCTTGTGGCGGCTTTTTTTTGCGCTCAGAACGCAGTGAAGGTCATCGTCGTCAGCGAACGTTCGATGCCCGGGATCGACGCGATCTTCTCGTTCACGAACCGGCCGATCTCGTCGTTGTCCTTGATATAGACCTTCAGCAGCAGGTCCCAGTCGCCGCTGGTCGAATAAAGTTCGGACGCGAGCTCGGTCTTGTAGATGGCGTCGGCAACCTCGTAGGTCTTGCCGGGCTTGCAGCGGAGTTGGACGAAAATAGGTTTCATGGACGTCTTCCCGTCGGTCGGATCGCCTGAGCGATCATGATGGACATGTCCGACTATTGGCCGATGCCGCCGCCGTTCGCAAGCGCATCCTGGCGATTCTCGTCGCGATGAATTTCGTCGGTGATCCAGTCCCGAAAGGCGGCAAGCGGCGGATAGGTCGCCCGGTCGGGCGGATAGGCGAGATGATATTGCCCGGTCTCCATCTTCTCGGCCTCCACGGCGGGCACCAGCAGGCCCTGTTCCAGCTCCCGGCCGATCAGGAACCGCGGCAGCAGAGCCGCACCGAGGCCGGCGGTCGCCGCCTCCACCATGGTCATGAACTGGTCGAACAGCATGCCGTGCAGCCCGTCGAAGACGATCCGGTTCCTGGAAAACCACAATTCCCAGGCATCCGGCCTCGTGTTGAGATGCAGCAGAGGCGCCCGAAGCACGTCCGCCCGCGTTTGAAGATGATGCTTGGTCTTGAAGGCCGGGCTGCAGGCCGGCACGACTTCCTCATCCATGAGAAAGGTGAGCGTGGCGCCCGGCCAGCGGGCAGAGCCGAAATGGATCGCGGCATCCAGCGTATCGAACCGGAAATCGAAAGGCTCGAGCCGCGTGATGAGATTGATCACCATGCCCGGATGCGCTTCCAGGAAGCGGCCGATACGCGGGGTCAGCCATCGCGTGCCGAAAAACGGCAGGACCGCGAGGTTCAGCGTGCCGCCGGAGGGATTGGCCCTGAGATTGAGGGAGGCATGCGAAATGCGCCTGAGCGCCTCCCGCACCTCGCGGGCATACCCGTCGCCGGCAAGCGTCAACCGGATCGTCTGCCGTTCGCGCAGGAACAAAGCCACCCCGAGCTGTCTTTCCAGCGCCGAAATCTGGCGGCTGACGGCGCTCTGGGTCAGGCCGAGCTCGTTTGCCGCCGCCGTGACGCTGCCGGTGCGGGCAGCCGCCTCGAAGGCGGAGAGCAGCGAGAATGACGGAAGAAAGCGCCGGGGCGGCAGCATGTCATTCCTCCAGCGAATGATCTGTTGAGAACATGTCGATATTCATCGATAACGGCTCCCTGTAAAGAGTTGGCGACCAACACTCCCGGACAATCATCATGCTGAACGATCCCCGCTCTCACGGCCTCTGGGAAAAGACCGCCCCCGCCCCGCCGCTCACCACCCGGCTGGAGGAGGCGATATCGGCCGATGTGGTGATTGTCGGCGGCGGATATACGGGGCTCTCGACCGCGCTGCATCTTGCGCAAGCGGGGACCAATGTCGTGCTGCTCGAGGCAGCCGAGATCGGTTTCGGAGGCGCCGGCCGCAATGTCGGCCTCATCAATGCCGGCATGTGGGTGATGCCCGACGATTTCCCCAAGGAACTCGGCCCGGTCTACGGCGAACGCCTGCTCGACCTGCTCGGCAACGGCCCCGCTCTCGTCCGCGAGCTGATCGACAAACACGCCATTGCCTGCGAGCTCGAAAAGAACGGCACGCTGCATTGTGCCGTTGGCCCGGAAGGGCTGAAGGAACTGGAGGAGCGCGCCCGGCAATGGCAGGCGCGCGGCGCGCCGGTGACTTTGCTCGATGCCGCCGAGACGGAACGGCGTGTCGGTTCCACCGCCTATTCCGGATCGCTGCTCGACATGCGCGCCGGAACGCTGCAGCCGCTCGCCTATGCGCGTGGTCTTGCCCATGCGGCGGTGAATGCCGGCGCCAAGCTCCATACCGGCAGCGCGGTCACCGGCACCGGTGAGATCGACGGCCGAAAATTCGTCAAGACCGCTTTCGGCCAGGTCACCGCCGACTGGGTGATCGTCGCAACCGATGCCTACAGCACAGGCCCCTGGGAAGAGGTGCGGCGCGAGCAGGTGCACCTGCCCTATTTCAACCTCGCCACCACGCCGCTCAGCGACAACCTGCGCCGCTCCATCCTTGCCGGGCGAGAGGGTTGCTGGGACACGAAGGAAATCCTCTCTTCCTTCCGCATGGATCAGGCAGGCAGGCTGGTCTTCGGCTCGGTCGGCGCCTTGCGTGGAACAGGTACGGCGATCCACAAGAGCTGGGCTCGGCGCTCGCTGAAGCGCATCTTCCCGCAGCTCGGCGAGGTGGAATTCGAGGCCGAGTGGTACGGCAAGATCGGCATGACCGACAACGCTTTGCCCCGCCTCCACAAATTCGGCCGCAACACGATCGGTTTTTCGGGCTATAACGGCCGGGGTATCGCGCCCGGCACGACGTTCGGCAAGCTGCTTGCAAAACATATCCTCGGGGAGGTCTCCGAGGCCGATCTGCCGCTGCCGCTTTCTAACCCGCAGGAACCGGCCTTCCGCGCCATCAAGGAAGCCTATTACGAAGCGGGCGCACAGGTCGCCCATTTCGCCGGCGAGCGGTTCTGATTGCGAAACCGCCACCGATTTGTAGATTGACGAAAATTACACATCCGGAGACTGACATGACGCTCGCCACACTCGATCTCGCCGCTGAGGTGAAAAACATTCTGGGCGGTCTCGGCGTAAAGGCCGAAAGTTATACCGGCGGCACGCTCGCCGTCCGTTCGCCGATCACCGGCAAAGAGATCGGCAAGCTGCCGGAAGAAACCGCCGCAGGCGCCGCAAAGGCGGTCGACGCTGCCCACGCGGCCTTTCTCGAATGGCGGCTGGTGCCGGCCCCAAAGCGCGGCGAACTGATCCGACTGCTCGGCGAGGAACTGCGCGCAGCCAAGACCGCACTCGGCCGACTGGTGTCGATCGAAGTCGGCAAGGTCACCTCCGAAGGCCTCGGCGAAGTGCAGGAAATGATCGACATCTGCGATTTCGCGGTCGGCCTCTCCCGCCAGCTCTACGGCCTGACCATCGCCACCGAACGCTCCGAACACCGGATGATGGAAACCTGGCATCCGCTCGGCGCCATCGGCATCATTTCCGCCTTCAATTTCCCGGTCGCCGTCTGGTCCTGGAACGCGGCGCTCGCGATCGTCTGCGGCAATTCCACCGTCTGGAAGCCGTCGGAAAAGACGCCGCTGACCGCGCTCGCTACCCAGGCGATCTTCGAAAAGGCACTCGCCCGCTTCGTCGACGACGGCGGAAAGGCCCCGAAGAACCTTTCGACCGTCCTGATCGGCGGCCGCGATATCGGCGAAGTGCTGGTCGACCATGACAAGATCCCGCTGGTTTCCGCGACCGGCTCCACGGCCATGGGCCGCGCCGTCGGACCGCGGCTGGCGACGCGCTTCGCCCGCTCGCTGCTGGAACTCGGTGGCAACAATGCCGCGATCGTCGCCCCGACCGCCGATCTCGACCTGACGCTCCGCGGTGTCGCCTTCGCCGCCATGGGCACCGCCGGCCAGCGCTGCACCTCGCTGCGTCGCCTCTTCGTGCATGACAGCGTCTATGAAACGCTGGTGCCGCGCCTCGCCAAGGCCTACCAGTCGGTGACGATCGGCAGCCCGTTCGAAAACGGCAACCTCGTCGGCCCGCTGATCGACAAGGCCGCTTACGACAAGATGCAGAAGGCGCTGGAAGCCGCCAAGGCCGAAGGCGGCAAGGTGACCGGCGGCGAACGCGTTCACCAGAACGAGGCGGCCGACGCCTATTACGTCCGCCCGGCGATCGTCGAAATGCCGGCCCAGTCCGGGCCGGTCAAGGACGAGACCTTCGCTCCGATCCTCTACGTGATGAAATATTCGAGCTTCGACGAGGCGCTCGCCCTGCACAATGACGTGCCGCAGGGCCTTTCCTCCTCGATCTTCACCAACGACATGCGCGAGGCGGAAACCTTCGTCTCCGCCCGCGGCTCCGATTGCGGCATCGCCAACGTCAATATCGGCCCTTCAGGCGCCGAAATCGGCGGTGCGTTCGGCGGCGAGAAGGAAACCGGCGGCGGCCGAGAATCCGGCTCCGACGCATGGCGGGTCTACATGCGCCGCGCCACCAATACGCTGAACTACGGCCGCACCCTGCCGCTCGCGCAGGGCGTCAAGTTCGACATCGAATAACCGATGGCCGATACGCTGAACCTGCTGACCGACATCGAGGGCGTGGCCGTCGGCCATGCCACCGATCTTGCCTTGGGGTCGGGCGTCACGGCGATCATCTTCGACGAACCGGCAATCGCCTCCGGCTCCGTCCTCGGG
>NZ_PVBJ01000020.1:0-34553 GCF_002968565.1 Neorhizobium sp. T25_27 | reverse complement strand
CGTGGCTGTTTGCGACTATACTGCCGCCGGGTGGTCGGGTTCCACATGGCGCTTCCATTCAGGCTTCAGACACCTTCTTGGAATCATCATCGGCCCGATCACTCAACCCAATTCTCGGACGGGCTCTTAGAGGTTTGGGCTGGCAAACGGCCGCGTTGGCACATCTATCCAAAATCGCGCTGAAATCCTGGGCTTAAGCTTGGCGCGGGAGTCATGCTACAGATCTCAACATGAGAACTGGCGCCAGCACTTCAAAATTACACATGCGGCCATTGCCACGCGCGCGTTTGCGCCGTGGATCAGATAATCCGCCCCCAATGCAACGGATTGCCCCCCTTCTGCGTTGCGCGCCATTGGCTCGCATGGTGCGGGTCACCAACATGGCATGCTGATGCGGCTCGGCGCAATTCTTGATCGCTGGAACGACCAATCTCTCGCCCGGCAGTTTCTGCTCGCGGGTGGTCTGGTTGCCTTCGCGGCGATGCTTCTGGTCGGTGCCTTCGTGACCAGCCTGATCGAAGCGGCGGTCACCCGCAATTCGGCAGCTTCCACCGCCCTTTATGTCGACAGCATCATCGCCCCGCTGCTTCCGGACATGAAGACCAACCAGATGCTCGACGACGTCACCACCCGCGCCCTCGACGAGACCTTCGGCCAGGGCGCCCTCGGCGGAAAGGTCATATCCTTCAGGCTTTGGCGCAGGGACGGCACGATCCTCTATGCGACGGACAAGAGCATGGTGGGGCAGAAATTCGGACCGAGCCAGGGCCTGCAAACCGCATTTTCCGGCCAAATGGTGGCGCGCTTCGGACTTGCCGAAGACCCTGAAAACAAGATCGAGCGGGCGACCGGGATGCCACTTCTCGAAATCTACAATCCCATCCTGCAGCCCTGGTCGGGAGAGGTCGTGGCGGTCTCGGAGTTCTACGAGGTCGCAGGCGATTTCGAGCGAAGCCTTTATCAGGCGCAGCTTCGAAGCTGGGCGGCGGTCGCCGGCGTCACGCTCGCCTTCTTCCTGATCCTTTCGGCGATCGTTTTTCGCGGCAGCCGCACGATCGACCATCAGCGACAGGCGCTGACGCAGCGCGTGGCGGAACTCTCCGACCTGCTTTCACAGAACAAGGCCCTTCACGCGCGGGCCCAGCGGGCCTCGCGGCGCGCCACCGCCCTCAATGAAAGTTACTTGCGCCGGCTCGGCGCCGACCTGCATGACGGGCCGGCCCAGCTTGTCGCCTACGCGGCACTGCGGGTGGACAGCCGGCTCCTGACCGATCCCGCAACGCCGCCGACTGCCCGCGAAGCGGAGGTCACCACCATTAAGGCCCGCCTCGACGAGGCGATGGACGAAATCCGCAGCATCTGCAGCGGTCTGGTTCTACCGCAGATCGAGACCGCGGAGCTGCCGGACGTACTGCAGCGCGCCGTCAACGCGCATCGACAGCGCACGGGCGTCGCGGTGGCGCTGTCGGTGTCGAGCGGATCGCGGCCGCTTTCGCCCTCGGCCAAGATTTGCATCTATCGCTTCGTGCAGGAAGCGCTTAACAACGGTTTCCGGCATGGCGGCGGCGTGGATCAGAGCGTGCGCCAGAGTTTCGACGACGGCAACGTCGTTGTCGAAGTTGCCGATCGGGGGCCGGGTTTCGACCCCCAGCACATACGCCCGGAAGGTCTCGGGCTCGCGGGGCTCAGGGAGCGGATCGAAAGCCTCGGCGGCACATTCGAGATCATCACATCGAAGGACGGAACCACGGTCAGAATGTCGCTGAACGTGCATGAAATGGAGCAGGCCTGATGGCAGGAATAAAGATTGCGGTCGTGGACGATCATCCGTTGTTTCGCGAAGGCGTGACGCGCAGCTTCGGCGAGATCGAGGATTTCGAGATGGTCGGTGAAGGCGGTTCGCGCGACGACGCGCTGCGCATCGTGCGGGAATTGTGCCCGGACGTGATGCTGATGGACATTTCCATGCCCGGAAACGGTCTCGAGGCGATTGCCGAAGCACTCGATCATTGCCCCGATCTGAAGATCGTCATGCTGACGGTCTCGGAGGCAAGCGAGGACATTGCAACCGCGCTGAAGCTCGGTGCAAAGGGCTATGTTCTCAAGGGTGTCGGCTCCAGAGGCCTGGCAGACGTGGTCAGAACCGTGGCATCCGGAGAAAGCTATGTTTCGCCTGCCCTCTCGGCACGACTGATCGCCGGCCTATCCGCCTCCGGCGACGCGCCGCCAAAGCCCAACCTCTTGTCGGAACTGACCGACCGCGAACAGGAGGTTCTGAGCCTCGTCGCATCCGGGCTCAGCAACAAGCGGGTGGCACGGGAACTCGACCTTCACGAAAAGACCGTCAAGCACCACATGACCCGCATCCTCTCGAAGCTGAAGGTCACCAACCGGACGGAGGCGGCGCTTGCTCTTCGCGATGCGACCGATCAACGATCAGCGGTCGAACGACCGTAATCTCGACGCATCCGAGGGTGTCGCAGTCCGGTTGACGATCGTGCGGGAGCGCGAATCCCGCATCTCGTAGCGCCCTTGGGAAATCCGTTCCGTCGCGCCGTTGTGATGGCGGACGGTGATCGAGGTTCCCCGAACATCGACCTCGACGCCCGCTTTCGATGGGGCAACGGGGGCCGGAGCAGCCGGGGCCGAGGGCCGCGCGGGAGCAGCGGTTGCGCTGCGCGGCGCCGTGGTTGCGCCTGCCGGGGCGGATCCGGCACCTGTACCGGTTCCCGAGCCACCGGCCCCACCGGTGCCGGTTCCGCTGTTACCACTTCCGTTGCCGCCGCTATTGCCGTTGCCGGAACCATTTCCGTCATTATCGGAACTGCCGCCGGCATTGTCACTGCCGTTCCCGTTACCGTTGCCGGAACCGCCGTTGCCGTTTTCGCCGCCGTTTCCACCATTGCCTCCGCCGCCGCCATTGCCGCTGCCGTCCTGGGCCGCAACGCTCGACAGCGTGACGCGCAGCAAGCCGTCCGCACCGGCGACAACCTTGAAAGGCAGCACGGTTGCAACAATCGCGGTGAGCGCTCCGCTCAAGAACAGCATTTTACGGATCGGCATCTCTGGCTCCTGGGTGGCCATCTCCTGCGTGTGGCATTTTTGAAACGTTAGCAAGTCTAAACCGGAGGCCTGCCTTATGGTTCCGAAGCCCGAATTCCCGGTCAAAGAGCCCGCCGACCGCGACAGGATGGTCGGCGGGCAAGGTTCTGCGCTGAAAAGGACCGATGATCGCGCAGGAACCGGGTCTGACCTATCGGACGGCAAGCGCTCCCAAGATGGCAATGCAGACAAAAAGCCGCGACGGGGACGATCGCCATCTGGCCGGGAACGTGTCGCTGTCCGTGACGGAACTCCCTGAAAAATCTCCAGGATCAGCGGCACCCTACCAGCGCGGGTCCTCGATTTCATCCCCCCTTGGACCTTTACCCCGCCCCATCAGACCAAAGGCCCAAAACATGATCGGCCTGAAGTCCCGCCCTGCCCGACTGAAGCCCGAATCCCGGAACGCGCCATGGCAACGGAAGTTCGAGCTGTGAGTGCGGCCCACCCACGGGTTCGCAAGTCAACCAGAAAATAGAGGAAACATCATGAAACCGTCTATGAAACACACGCTCGCGATAGCGCTCCTGGCCGGCTCGACGCTGTCGGTGGTGCCAGCGATCGCTCAAAGTCAGGCTCAGGACAAGGGCGACGCGGCGGCTCCAATCCTGCCACGCAAAGGCACGCCAGGCTCGGACGGTTCGTCCGGCGCCAAACAGGCTCAGCCGCAGCAGCAGGATATGGGCGCCACGACACAACAGCCGCAGGGTTCGGCCGGCGGTAATGACAAAATGAACGCCCAGGCCCAGGGCGGGGACCAGCAGCGCCTGAAGCCGAAGGGCGATAGGGCGGCTCAGGAGAAATCCGGCGATACCACGAAGACGCAGACCGGCGACGCCCGGTCGCCCGCCACCGACAATACGGCGCAGCAGAAACCTGCCGACCAGAGCGGCAGTTCTACGACCGCCAATTCGGGCTCGGGCTCGGGAACGGATGCCACCAAGCCGGCAACCGATGACACTGCCCGCCAGAATAGCGGCGCCCAGCAACCCGGTTCCGATCAGGCTGCCACCGACAAACCTTCGAACGAGACGACCGGCAGCATCAATATCTCGGCCGAACAGAGGACGGAGGTGCGCAACATCCTCGTCCAGAACAAGGTCGAGCCGGTCGATGTCGATATCAATGTCGATGTCGGCGTCGCCGTTCCGACGACCGTGGAACTGCATCCGCTGCCGCCGCGCATCGTCGAGATCGTACCGGCCTATCGCGGTTACGAATATTTCGTGCTGGCGGACGGCCGGATCATCATCGTCGAACCCTCGAGCCACAAGGTCGTCTACATCCTGGTCGGCTGAGCGCTGAACGCGGGAGAGAACCATGAGTGACCGGGAACCGACAGTGATCCATACGGGCGGCGGCGGTTGGGCCGTCGCCGCCATCCTGCTGATCGTGGTCATCGCAGGCGCGCTCTTCCTGTTCGAAAGCGGCTACCTCGCAAACCGCGATATCGGCATCAAGGTGACCCTGCCGAAGATCGAACCACCTGCGCCAGTCACGAGATAGCAGCCTCGATCGCATTCCACGGCGCGGCGCGAACCGCTCGCCCGCGTCACAACACCCAGAAGGAGAACCATCAATGAAGACCAAGATCCTTATTCTTTCTGCCGCAATGCTCGGCGTCCTCGCCCCTGTTGCCTCTGCCCAGCAAGGCACGGTCAATGGTGCGGCCGGCGGCGCTGTCACCGGTGCGATCATCGGAGGCCCGGTCGGTGCTGCCGTCGGCGGCGTCGCCGGCGCAGTTGCCGGGACCGCCATCGACCCGCCGCCGGAACGCGTCGTGACCTATGTGGAACAGGCTCCTGCCCCGGCATCGCCCGTCGTCATCAAGGAGAAGATCGTCGTCGGCAAGCCCATCCCCGAGACCGTCGTGCTGACTCCGGTTCCGGACAGCCCGAAATACGCCTATGCGGTGGTGAACGAACAGCGCGTCATCGTCGATCCGCAGACCCGCACGGTCGTCCAGGTCGTCCGGTAAATATCACCCATTGCCGAAACGAGATCGGGGGAGAGACGGAATCCCGTCTCTCCCCCGATCTGCATTCAAGGATAAAAAAATGGGGCCGAGAGACCGCGGCCTCACTGGGTCGTGTCGTCGTCGCCCATGCCGTCGACGTCGGAAAGGCGTACGAACTCGACGCCGCGCCGTTTCAGGGCAAGGAGCGCGCGGGCCACGCCGTCGCCGGCCGCATGAGTTGGCTGGTTGATATGGGCGAGGACGACGTCGCCGTCCCTGGCGGCGGCGATGCGCTTTTCGGTGACGTCGGCACCGAGCAGGGAACCGCCGTCGCCGTTCAGCGAATACCCGGCGACCCGATAGCCCATATCGCGGATCTGGCGTATGGCCGAAGGATCGTATTTTGCCGTCGAGCCACGGAACCAGCGTGGTGCGGAAAAACCCGCCGCCAGCATCGCATCAGCGCCGCCTGACACCTCCTGGCGAACCGCCTCGGGCGATCCGGCAGCGGCGATGCCGTAGATCAGGACCGGCACATCGACCGCCGGCACGTGGTTCTGGCCGTGATTTTCCAGCTCGAAGAGGTCGAGATTCTGCAGAAGGATTGCGACCGATTGCGGGTTGTTTCTCAGCCAGCGGGCGGTGACGAAGATCGTCGCCGGAATTCTTTCCCGGACAAGCGTCGAAAGGATACGCTCGTCTGCCTTGCCCATGCAGGCATCGAAGGTCAGCGCCACCCGGGGATGGCTGGCATTGCCGGACCGGCTGACACGCAGATGCGGCTCGACCAGTTTGGGAGCGGGCACAGCATTCTGGGCCGCAGGTTTCTGGGGCGCCGGCATGTTTTCAGCCGTTGCCACGACCGGGAGAAGGGCAAGAAAAGCACAAAGAAGAAAACGTCGCATGGGATACCGATAACGGGGTGCCCCTCGCTTTATCGCCAAATGCTTAAGATCGCCATGCGACCGAATGGCCCGGATAAAGAAATGGAAAAAGGCCGGACAGTGCCGGCCTTTTGTCTTCTGACCGGGACCCTCAAAAGCGGGCCGACGCCAGCCTGCTCTGCAGCGACTTGAGGTCTTCGGCCTTGCGGGAAGCCAGGCCTTTCTCCCAGGAGATCGCAGTATCGACGATGAGATCGAGATCGTCGTGGCGCGGTTTCCAGTCAAGCAGCCGGCGTGCGAGTGTCGAATTGGCGACCACGCTTGCCGCGTCGCCCGGCCGGCGGGGTCCATAGCGGATTTCGAACTTGCGGCCGCCAACCCGCATCACGGCGTCCAGAACCTCCAGAACCGAGTAACCGCGGCCGTAACCGCAATTGGCGATCAGAGGCTCGCCGCCGCGACGCAGGTAGCTCAGGGCCTTCAGATGTGCGTCCACCAGGTCGGTGACATGAATGTAGTCGCGGATGCCGGTACCATCGGGTGTCGAATAATCGGTCCCGTAGACATCGACCCCACGGCGCTTGCCGAGTTCCGCCTCGCAGGCGATCTTGATCAGATGAGTGGCGCCTTCGGTCGACAGTCCCGTGCGGCCGAGCGGATCGGCACCGGCAACGTTGAAATAACGCAGCGCCACGAACCGGAAATCATGCGCCGCGGCGGCGTCGCGCAGCATCATCTCCGACATCAGCTTCGACTGGCCGTAGGGGTTCTTCGGGTGCAGGTCGGCGTTTTCGAAGACGGGGGTGTCGTCTTTCTGGTCTCCATAAACGGCAGCCGTCGAAGAGAAGACAAAATGACGGATACCGGCGGCGATCGCGGCCGCGGCCAGCAGCCTGGTATTGCCGGTGTTGTTCTCGTAATAATCCAGCGGGTTGGCAACCGATTGCGGCACCACGATCGAGCCCGCGAAATGCAGGATCGCGTTGATGTCGTTTTCCGCAAAAATCTGCGAAAGAACGGCGCGATCGCCGACGTCACCGAGATAGAAGCGCGCCTCGGTCGGCACGGCCCAGCGGAAACCGGTCGAGAGCCGGTCGAGAACGACAACCTCCTCGCCCGCGTCGAGCAAAGCCCAGGCCATGTGGCTGCCGATGTAACCCGCACCGCCCGTTACCAGAACTGCCATGTCTATACTTCCCTGCTTTCTTATCGTTGGCAGGACAAAAACACGGGCCGTCTTCAACAATGCTTACCCGACGCTGGTTACGCCGGGTTTATCTCGGGTCAAGGCGAATGGACTCTTGAGCAAATCGCTCGAATTTTAGCGTTTGCGTGCCGGATCGGATCAGAGACGCTTGATATAGTCGGAGAGGCGGCCGGCGGCTTCTTCGATCTGCTTCGGATCGCGCAGGAAACAGGCGCGCAGGAAAAGCTCGCCGCCCTTGCCGAAAGCCGAGCCGGGCGCCAGCGCCACGCCGATCTTGTCGACGATATCGAGCGCCGCACTACGGCTGTCGGTGATGCCGTCCACCTTGACGAAAGCGTAAAGCGCGCCATCCGGCTTCAAGGTTTCGACCCGGTTGGTTGCGATCAGCGCGTCGCAGAGAATATCGCGGGCCGTGGTCGCCCGGGCGATATTCGCATTCACGAAGTCGTCGCCCTGGTCGAGTGCCACCACGGCACCGCGCTGCAGGAACTGCGCCACGCCGGAATTCGAATACTGCACCAGGTTTTCGATAACCTGTCCCATTTCCGGCGGAGCGACGATCCAGCCGACCCGCCAGCCGGTCATCGACCAGTTCTTGGAGAAGGAATTGGCGAAGATGATCCGGTCGCCTTCCTCCATGATGTCGAGGAAGGACGGAGCCCTTGGCGCGCCGCCGTAATAGTACCGGGCATAGATCTCGTCGGCGACGATCCAGATGCCGTGCTTGCGGGAAAGCGCCAGGATGTTCTTCAAGTCCTCCAGCGTCGCGGTCCAGCCGGTCGGGTTGGCCGGGGTGTTGATGAACAGGCCCCTGGTCTTCGGGGTGATCTTCGCCTCCAGCTTGGCGAGATCGAGCGACCAGCGGCCCCCGACGAAATCGAGCGGCAGGCCGACGGAATGGGCGCCGGAAATCTCGATCGCCGAGATGATGTTCGGCCAGGTCGGCGACAGGTAGATCATCTCGTCGCCGGGAGAAGTCACGGCCTGCACCGCCAGCATGATCGCGTGCATGCCGGAACCGGTGACATAAAAATGCTCGACCGGCAGCGAGACTGAGAAGTGCCGCGTGTAATAGTTCGACAGCGCCTGGCGCAGCTCGGGAATGCCGCGCTGCCAGGTATAGAAAGTCTCGCCGCCCAAAAGCGCCTCGGTTGCGGCGCGGTTGATGAAATCGGGGCTCGGCAGATCGCCTTCACCGGCCCAGAGCGGGATCAATCCCTCCCGCCCGCGGGCGTAGTTGAGGACCTCGACAATGCCGCTTTCAGGCGCTGCGACGGCGCGGGGGCTGAGACTGGAGATGATCGACATGGAATTTCCTCAGAGCTGTTTCCCACATCCTTAGCGCAGGAAAGTCGCGTAATCCCATGATAATCTGTGACGCGGAGATCGATTCCGCTGATGAATCCTTGACGCGTGATCAAAAGATCACTTCGACTTCAGGAGGTCCCGGATTTCTGTCAAAAGCTGGATATCGGCAGGCGGCGGCGCGGGCTTTTCATCGGCCGGCTTCTTTTCGTCGGCAAGACGCATCCGGTTCACCGCCTTCACCATCAGGAAGATGATCCAGGCGAGGAGCAGGAAATTGATCATCACAGTGATGAAGCTGCCATAGGCGAAGACCGCGCCCTGCTTGCGTGCCTCTTCGAGCGCCGGAGCGTTCACAGCGCTCGAAAGCGGCAGGAAGTAGTTCGAAAAATCGAAGCCGCCGCCGGTGATCGCGCCAACGACTGGCATGACGAGGTCGTTCACCAGTGAATTGACGATGCCCGTGAAAGCGCCGCCGATGATGATACCGACAGCAAGATCGACGACATTGCCCTTGGCAATAAAGGAACGGAATTCGCTGACCATTGACATCGCCAATATCCCCCATGGCTTTTCAGCTTCGATAAAACGCAACATAGCGCTTTCTGCGGACGTGAAAAGATGGCGTCAGGCGAAGGCTTAAATACGATCGTCTATTGGACTTTTTGCCGAGAGGCACCCTGATTTCCAAGCGCATGCTTTTCCCCTAATGTTTGAGGCTCAAAGCCTTTTGCGGAGGAGCAATGCTTCCTGGCTGGGTCATTTTCGTTTCGGCTTTCGCCTATGTGCTGCTGCTGTTTGCGGTGGCGAGTTACGGCGACCGGCGGAGCCGTGTCTTCGGCGTGCCGAAGAACGGCCGGCCGATCGTCTATGCGCTGAGCCTTGCGATCTACTGCACCTCCTGGACCTATTTCGGCGGCGTCGGGCTTGCCTCGCAAAGGGGCCTGGAATTCACCGGCATCTATATCGGCCCGATCCTCGCCTTCACGCTCGGCATGCCGATCATCCGGCGCATCGTCGAGCTCGCCAAGGCCGAGAAACTGACGTCGGTCGCCGATTTCATCGCCGCCCGCTACGGCAAGAATTCCACCGTCGCGATGATCGTGGCGATCATCGCGCTGGTCGGCGCCGTTCCCTATATCGCGCTGCAGCTGAAGGCGGTGTCGAGTTCGGTGGCCGCCATGGTCAACCCGTCGGATTACGGCATCGGCAGCGGCAATCTCTATTTCATCGACCTGGCGCTGATCGTCACGCTGATGATGGCCTGTTTCGCGGTCATCTTCGGCACCCGCCACACGGATGCGACCGAACACCAGGACGGGCTGATCCTTGCGGTGGCGATGGAATCGGTGGTCAAGCTGCTCGCTTTTGCGACGGTCGGTTTTTCGGTCTTCTTCATTCTCTTCGACGGGCCGGCCGACCTGCTCGCCAAGGCATCGGAAAACATGCTCGTCGGTTCGGCGCTCGCCTACGAGACGCCGATCAGCCGCTGGCTGATCCTGATCGCGCTGTCGGCGTTCGCGATCATCATGCTGCCACGGCAGTTCCACGTGACCGTGGTCGAGAACCGCACCGCCAAGGAGCGCAAGGTCGCCGGCGCGCTTCTGCCGCTCTACCTCATCGCCATCAATATCTTCGTGCTGCCGGTCGCGATGGCCGGGCTGATCACCTTCGGCGGCACCGGCGATGCCGATCTCTACGTGCTGACCCTGCCGCTTGCCGGGGAACTGAAGGTCGTTTCGCTGATCGCCTTCATCGGCGGCTTTTCCGCCGCCACCGCCATGGTGATCGTCGAATCCGTGGCGCTTTCGATCATGGTGTCGAACGACATCATCATCCCGATCTTCCTCAGGCAACGGCTGATGGCCGCCCGCTCCGGCCAGCGCACCGACTTTACCCGCACGCTGCTGCACATCCGCCGCGTCGCGATCTTCGGCGTTCTCATCCTCGGTTATGCCTATTACCGCATGGCCGACAGCCAGTCTGGGCTTGCCTCGATCGGGCTTCTGGCGTTCGCGGCGATCGCCCAGGTGGCTCCTGCCCTCCTCGGCGGCCTCGTCTGGCGCCGTGCCAATGCCCGCGGCGCGATCCTTGGCATGTCCTTCGGCTTCCTCGCCTGGGCCTACCTGCTGTTCGTGCCGAGCCTCGGCGGCCCGGACAATTCCCATGTGGCGACCGCTGTCCTCAATTTCCTGTTCCCCGGCACCGGCATATTCTCCGGGCCGCAGACGGACCCGCTGGTCAGCGCGACGATCTTCAGCCTGACGCTCAACATGCTCGCCTTCGTGCTCGGCTCGTTGTCGCGCAATCCGCGGCCGGTCGAGCGCATCCAGGCCGGCATCTTCGTCAAAAGGCATCTGCGCTCGCAATTTGCCACGCGTGGCTGGAAGACCCGCGTCAGCGTCGGCGACCTGAAGACGGCGATCGCCCGGTATCTCGGCGAGGAACGCATGCGGCGCTCCTTCTCCAATTACGAGAAGACAGCCGGCCGCAAGTTCGGCGACGACCAGCCCGCCGACATGGCGATGATCCATTTCTCCGAACAGCTGCTCGGCAGCGCGATCGGCTCGTCCTCTGCCCGGCTGGTGCTGTCGCTGATCCTGCAGAAGGCCGAGGACACCAATTCCGACACCGCCTGGCTGCTCGACCAGGCAAGCGAGGCGCTGCAATATAACCAGGACATGCTGCAGACGGCGCTGTCGCAGATGGACCAGGGCATCGCCGTCTTCGACAGTTCCGAGCGGCTGACCATCTGGAACCGGCGCTTCCGCAATCTCTTGGATCTGCCGGAACAGGTCGGCCAGGTCGGTTTTCCGCTGGCCGACATGGTCGCCATCCTTTCGGAACGAGGCGATATCGCGGCAGCCGAGCAGGCGGAGGTGATCCGCCAGTTCCAGACACTCGACGCGCCCTTCTCGCTGGTGCTGAACGGTGGCGAGCGGATCGTCGAGGTTCGCTCCAATGCCATGCCCGACAAGGGCATCGTCGCGACCTTTACCGATATTTCCGAGCGGGTCGCGGCCGACCAGGCGCTGAAGCAGGCAAACGAGACGCTGGAACAGCGGGTCGGCGAACGCACCGCCGAGCTCACCCGCGTCAACAAGGAGCTTGCCGAAGCCCAGGCATCCGCCGACGAGGCCAATATCGGCAAGACCCGGTTCTTCGCGGCCGCCGGCCACGACATCCTGCAGCCGCTCAATGCCGCCCGGCTTTATTCCTCGGCACTGGTGGAGCGGCTCGGCACCTCCGACAACAATGGCTCGCTGGTCCGCAATATCGATTCGGCCCTGGAATCGGTCGAGGCGATCCTTGGTGCGGTTCTCGATATCTCCAGGCTCGATACGGGAGCCATGAAGCCGCGTTTCACCTCGGTACCGCTCGACGACCTTCTGAAACGCATCGAGACCGACTACGCGCCGATGGCCCGCGAGAAGGACCTGGAATTCGTCGTCATGCCGACATCGCTGAAGGTCCGCTCCGACACCAACCTGCTGCGCCGGCTGGTGCAGAACCTCGTCTCCAACGCGATCAAATACACGATCGACGGCAAGGTGCTGATCGGCGCGCGCCGGCGCGGCGACCAGGTGGTCATCGAAGTGCTCGATTCCGGCATCGGCATCCCGCCCTCCAAGTTTCGCACCGTGTTCAGGGAATTCGCCCGGCTGGACGAGGGTGCGAAGACGGCGGCCGGCCTCGGTCTCGGCCTGTCGATCGTCGACCGCATTTCGAGGGTGCTCAACCATCCGGTCCAGCTCGCCTCCACGCCCGGTCGAGGCACCGCCTTCCGGGTGCAGGTGCCGATGGACCTGACCGCATCGCAGACAATCCATGCCGCCGACCAGTTGGAACGCCGCAAGCGCTCGCAGCCGCTGAACGGGCTGCGGGTGCTGTGCATCGACAACGAGCCGCGGATCCTCGAGGGCATGGCGCTGCTGATCACCGGCTGGGGCTGCACCGTCGGCCAGGCGGATTCGCTGGCGGCACTCGACGACATCATCGAGCGCCGCGAACCGCCGCCGGAAATCATCATCGCCGACTATCATCTCGACGACGGCAATGGCATCGAGGCCGTTCTCAAGCTCCGCCAGAAGTACCAGGCGGACATCCCGGCGCTGATCATCACCGCCGACCGCACGCCTGAAGTGCGCGCCGAAGCGGAACGTCACGACATCGGCGTACAGCACAAGCCGGTGAAGCCTGCGGCTATGCGGGCCTACCTCACGCAGGTTGCAGGCCTCAAACGCGTCGCTGCGGAATAGTGTGAACCTCACCCAACCCAGCGTTCATCGCAGAGTCATCACGGACTGTTTACAGTAGATCAGGTCTAAACGCCCAGATTGGGCTGGAACTGTCCGGCTTTTTGCCGCGTTTAGCCGCGTACATCCTGGCCCGCAGAGGCCTTACGGACCGAAAGGCGAAAGCCCATCGGAACCGGCAAAAGACGGAGACCGCGACCGATGAAACGCTTTGATATTATTGATGGTATGCGAGGATATTTCCTCGTTTTCATGGTGCTGAACCATCTGATCTTTGCCGGCGGCTATCTTCTGGTGAAGATCAACCACAATCAGCTCGCCTTCGTTGAAGACGCCCAGGGCTTCGTTTTCCTGTCCGGCCTGCTGATCGGCATGGTCTATGCCAAGAAGATGCTGAAGAACGGTTATGCGGCCGGACGGACGGCCATCTACAACCGGGCGTTCGAGCTTTATCGTTATGCGATGGGCATCGTGCTGGTTGTGCTGGTCGCGCAGATGCTTCTGCCCGGCGCCTATTCGATCTGGTTCAATTGGCTGGGTTACACGACCTTCGACGACCCGCTGCGTCTCGCAGCGATCGCGACGTTCCTCTACCAGCCGACCTTCATGGACATCCTGCCCCAGTATATCGTCTACATGCTCTTTGCGCCGATGCTGGTGAAGCTCGTGCTGGAGGACAAGTGGCATTATGTGGTGGCCGGTTCGGTGATCCTGTGGATGGCGGCCCAGCTCGGCCTGCAGCAGATCGCCACGACACCGCTCAACGACATGGTCATGGGGGCGGACGACCAGGGCATCCGCGTATCGTTCAACCTGCTCGGCTGGCAGGTCGTGTTCTATTCGGGCCTCGTGCTCGGCGCGCTGACCTCGTCCGGCAAGATCAAGTGGAGCAATATCCTGTCGCCGGACAATACCTTCATCCCGAAGCTGGCGCTGCTGATGGTTCTCTTCTTCCTGCCGCTGCGCCTGATCACCGCGCATGAACTGATGCCGCCGCACATGATCGGCAAGTTCGCCTCGATGGAGATCCGCGCCGATTTCGGCCCGGTCTATCTCCTGAACTTCGCAGCCGTCGCCATGCTCGTCACCTGGCTGATCGTGGCGGGCCCGAAGCACAAGGCCGAATGGGTACGCCGGATCGCCGGTGCCATCACCTGGGTGTTCTCGATCAAGTACCTGCAGCTTCTCGGCCGCCACTCGCTCTACGTCTATGTGTGGCACGTCGCGATCGTCTATTTCGTCTACTATTTCGACGGACGGACGCCGGAGCTCGACGAGTTCACCAAGACGGCGATTGCGCTGGTCTCGATCGCGCTGCTGTCGCTGCCGGCCCTGTGGCGCGAACGCGACAAGCTGTTCGGCACGGCGGAACCGGCGCCGGTCAAGGTGCAGCAGCCGGTAAAGCCCGGCGCACCACAGCAGATGGTCATTCGGTAAGCCCGCTCCAGGCAAAATTAAGGGCAGTGGCTCAGGCCACTGCCCTTGGAATTTCGGAGAGGGGTATTTTACGTCACTGCCCCGACCTGCCACGGCACGAATTCGTTGTCGCCATAGTCGTAGATCTCGCTGAGCGTCTTCTTGCCCGAGGCGACCGCGATCACATCCTCGAAAATCCGCAGCCCCGCCTGTTCGATCGTCTCCTCGCCGGTGACGATGCCGCCGCAGTTCAAGTCCATGTCTTCCTTCATGTGCTCGTACATTTCGGAATTGGTGGCGATCTTGATGCAGGGCGACGGCTTGAAGCCCGAAACCGAGCCGCGGCCGGTGGTGAAACAGATGACGTTGCAGCCGCCCGCCACTTGCCCGGTCACCGCGACCGGATCGTAGCCGGGCGTATCCATGAACACGAAACCCGGTTCCGTGACCGTCTCGGCGAACTCGTAGACCGCCTTCAACGGCATCGAACCGCCCTTGGCGACCGCGCCGAGCGACTTTTCCAGGATCGTGGTCAGGCCGCCGAGCTTGTTGCCGTGTGACGGGTTGTTGTTCAGCTCATCGCCGTTGCGGGCGGTATAGTCCCGCCACCAGTCGATCCGCTGCAGAAGTTTTTGGGCGACGTCCGGCGTCACCGCGCGGCGGGTGAGCAGATGTTCGGCGCCGTAGATCTCCGGCGTTTCCGACAGCACCGTCGTACCGCCGTTGCGGACGATCAGGTCCGAGGCATAACCAAGCGCCGGATTGGCGGAAATCCCGGAATAACCGTCCGAACCGCCGCATTCGAGCGCCAGTTTCAGTTTCGACAGAGGTTGCGGCGTGCGCGTCGCGGCATTCACGCCGGGCAGCATTTCCTTGATGATCGCAATTGCCGCATCGATGGTCTTGCGGGTGCCGCCATGCTGCTGGATGTTCATGGTCCGCAGCCGTTCGCCCTCTTCCATGCGGTAATGTTCGAGGATCGGCGCGATCTGGTTGGTTTCGCAGCCGAGGCCGATCATCAGGATGCCGCCGAAATTCGGATGCCGTGCATATCCCTGGATGGTGCGGATCAGCAGCCGGTAACCTTCCGACTTGTTGTTGAGCGCACAGCCGCCACCATGGGTGAGCGCCACGACGCCGTCGATATTGTCGAAACCGTCCAACCCGCCCAGACGGTTGAAATAGTCGGCGATGTAGCGCGACACCGTGGCGGAACAGTTCACCGACGAGATGACGCCGATATAGTTGCGGGTGCCGGCGCCGCCAAGGCCCCGGTCGTAGCCCATGAAGGTGCGCCGCTCGGCTTCCGGCAGCATGCCCTTTTCCTCGATATCGACGCTGAACTGGTGCTCGTGCTCCGAGGGCAGCATGGCAAGATTATGCAGGTGCACATGGCTGCCGGGGGCGATGTCCTGCGTTGCGACGCCGATCACCTGCCCGTATTTCTTGACCTCGCCACCATTCGGTATTGCCCTGATCGCCACCTTGTGGCCGCGGCCGATCAGTTCGCGGGCCGCAACGTCGCCGAAACCGGTCGGCGCGCCGGCCTGCATCGACCGCCGTGCGACACCCACGTCGTCGATCGGGTTCAAGATGATGATGGGTGAAGCCGCAAAATCCATTTTTTTGTTTCCTCCCGAAACCGCCACAGGAATATCACCGTGTCTCGTGGTTCATCCAGCGCTGTTTCGATTCCTCCAGATGGGCATGCATCATCGCCTGGGCGAGAAGCGGGTTGCGTGTTTCCAGCGCCGCATAGATCGCCTCGTGTTCGGCCAGGGCAGCGCCCCAGGTCTGCGGGGTCTCGAACCGCACCCGGATCTGCGCCGACATCGGGCTGTGGCGCTCGTCGAACAGGTCGCCGACGATATGCGCCAGCACCGAATTGCCCGACTGGCTGGCGATGGTCAGATGGAAAAGCCGGTCGAGGTCGAGCGCCTTGCGCCCTTCGGCGATCTCCGTGCGCATCTGGTCGAGCGTCTGGCGCAGCGACCGCAACGTCTCCGGCGTGATCCTTGCCGCTGCGAGCAGGATGACCGCGCCTTCGACGGCGGCCCTTGCCTGCATCAGTTCGAGCGGGCTTTCGCCCATGGAGCCGCTTTGCCATGGCCGGCGGTCCGGCTCGGCCGTCACGTAGATACCCGACCCCATTCGGATTTCGACGCTTCCGTCGATCTCAAGCGCGATCAGCGCTTCGCGCAAGGACGGGCGCGAGACGCCAAGCTGCTGGGCAAGCTCCCGCTCGGCCGGCAGGCGTGCGCCGGCCGGAAACTGGCCGCCCTGGATCAGCACCCGGATCTGGTCGGCGATCTGCTGATACAGCCGCCGCGGTTCTGCCGTCTTAATGGGTCCGTTCATGAATTTCATCGTCCT
This sequence comes from Neorhizobium sp. T25_27, assembly GCF_002968565.1. Classification (NCBI taxonomy): domain Bacteria; kingdom Pseudomonadati; phylum Pseudomonadota; class Alphaproteobacteria; order Hyphomicrobiales; family Rhizobiaceae; genus Neorhizobium; species Neorhizobium sp. T25_27. The sequence goes on along the minus strand of NZ_PVBJ01000020.1, from coordinate 18,053 downwards.
GACAATGTGGCCTTACCATATCAGCAGGCGTGAGGAGAGCAACAAACAAATTTCAGTCGTTGATTTTAAAGGCTTTAATCGTTCTCATTCCTTTTTCCTTTTGCCGTCACGGGTCGGCACCTGGGTTCTGAAAAAATTGGCTTGACCACTTCCGCCCTCAGGTTTACCCATTATCAACGCCGGAGGGAGGAGCCGCCGGTGAATGGGCCTGACCGGCCCGGGGAGGCAAATGTGGAAAACCGTCCGGCCGAGCTTGGGCAGACTATGCATGGCGCCGCCACGCTGCCGGGCCGTGCCGCATCGGCTTCCACGACCCAACCGCTGCTGCGCCTCGACAATATCAGCAAGGACTTCCCGGGCGTCAAAGCGCTTGCCAACGTCCATTTCGACCTCCGCCGCGGGGAAGTTCATGCGGTCTGCGGCGAAAACGGCGCCGGCAAATCGACGCTGATGAAGATCGTCAGCGGCGTCTACCAGCCGAGCGCCGGCACGATCACCTACAAGGGCGAGGAACGGCATTTCTCCTCGACGCGGGAATCGGAAGCCGCCGGCATCGCCATCATCCACCAGGAACTCAATCTCGTGCCACACCTGACGGTGGCGGAAAACATCTATCTCGCCCGCGAGCCGCGCCGTGGTTTCCTCGCAGGAAGCTTCCTCGTCGACCGCAAGAAGCTGCGCGCCGACGCCAAGCGCTGCCTCGACCGGCTGGGGGTCGACATCAATCCGGATCGTCCGGTGCGGGGCCTGTCCGTCGCCCAGTGCCAGATGGTCGAGATCGCCAAGGCGCTGTCTCTCGACGCCGAAGTGCTGATCATGGACGAACCGACCTCGTCGCTGACCGAGCAGGAGACGCGGCTGCTGTTCAAGGTCATCCGCGACCTGAAAGCATCGGGCGTCGGCATCGTCTATATCTCGCACAGGCTCGACGAAATGTCCGAGATCGTCGACCGGGTCACGGTGCTGCGCGACGGCCGCCACATCTCGACCGACGATTTTGTCGCCACCAGCATCGACGCGATCGTCTCCAAAATGGTCGGCCGGTCGCTGGAGGAGAAGTTTCCGGAACGGACCTCGGTCCCGAGCGACGAGGTCATCTTCTCGGCGCAAGGCCTTTCGCGCGCCGGCGTGTTCCGCGATATTTCCTTCACGCTGCGCCGCGGCGAGATCCTCGGCTTTGCCGGCCTGATGGGCGCCGGACGCACGGAAGTGGCGCGCGCTATCTTCGGCGCCGATCCGCTCGATACCGGCACGGTCACCCTGCATGGCGATACGCTGACCATCACCTCGCCGCGCGATGCGATCACCGCCGGCATCGCCTATCTGTCCGAGGACCGGAAGGCGCAAGGGCTGGCGGTCAAGATGCCGGTCGACGTCAACATGACGCTCGCCAACATGGAGGCGGTCTCGAACCGCTTCGGCCTGATCGACTTTGCCAAGCATGCCCGGGCGACGAAAGAGTACATCGATCTCCTGAACATCCGCACGCCCTCGATCAAGCAGCCGGTGCGGCTGCTTTCGGGCGGCAACCAGCAGAAGATCATCATCGGCAAATGGCTGTTCCGGAAGTCGAAGCTGCTGTTCTTCGACGAACCGACCCGCGGCATCGACGTGGGCGCCAAGCTTGCGATCTACCGGATCATGGACGAGCTTGCGGCCAACGGCATCGGCGTCGTGCTGATCAGTTCCGAGCTTCCGGAAATTCTCGGCATGACCGACCGCGTCGCCGTCTTCCACCAGGGCCGGATCACCGGCGTGCTGGAGACTGCGAAAACCGACCAGGAAGAGATCATGCGATACGCCTCCGGCTACGCTCGGTCGGCAGGATGAGGGCATAACATGGCTGAAATCACCGAAGTTTCGAAACAGAAGAGCGGCACGTTCAGCGACCGCCAGAAGGATATCATCCAGAAATTCGCCGCGCTCGGCAGCCTGTTCGTGCTGATCGGCGTCTTTTCGGCGACCAGCAGCGCCTTCTTCACCATCGACAACGGCATGACGGTGGCGCTGCAGGTGACCTCGATCGCCTTCCTTGGCATCGGCGCCACCTGCGTCATCATCACCGGCGGCATCGACCTGTCGGTCGGTTCGGTCCTGGCGCTTTCCGGGGTGGTCGCGGCGCTGGCGGTCAAGGATTTCGGAACGCCCGTCTGGCTTGGCATGATCTGCGGCATTCTCACCGGCTCGGCCTGCGGTTACGTCAATGGCATTCTCGTCACCAAGATGAAGCTGCCGCCGTTCATAGCGACACTCGGCATGATGCTGATCGCCCGCGGTGTGGCGCTGCAGATCACCGGCGCGCGGGCCGTCTCGGGGCTTGGCGAATCCTTCGGCGAGCTCGGTAACGGCTCGCTCTTCCGGGTCGTCACCATCGGCGACGACGGCTTCCCGACCATCGTTTTCCCCGGCATCCCCTACCCGGTCATCCTGATGATCGCGATCGCCATCGCCGTCTCCTACATGCTCAACCGCTCGGTGCTCGGCCGGCATATCTATGCGGTCGGCTCGAATGCGGATGCTGCGCGGCTTTCGGGCGTCAATGTCGCCCGCATCGTCAGCTTCACCTACGTTCTCTCCGGCACGCTCGCCGGCCTGACCGGCTGCGTGCTGATGTCACGCCTCGTCACCGCCCAGCCGAACGAGGGCGTGATGTACGAACTGGATGCGATCGCCAGCGCCGTGATCGGCGGCACCTCGCTGATCGGCGGCGTCGGCACGATTTCCGGAACCGCGATCGGCGCCTTCGTGATCGGCATCCTTCGCAACGGCCTCAACATGAACGGCGTCTCCGCCTTCACGCAGCAGATCATCATCGGCCTCGTCATCCTGGTCACCGTATGGATCGACCAGTTGCGCAACCGCCGCTGAGATAAGGGCACGCGGACCTTTACCCGCGAGACGTCAAGGGAGTGAGGAGCTCTCTAGAAAAACCGGCCGTTTCAGGCCAACGAAAAGAGGAGGAAGACATGAAAAAGCTTGCTGCCGCACTGCTGACATCCGTGATCGCACTGACTGCGTTCTCGGCTCAGGCTGGCGAAATCGCCGTGATCGTGAAGACCGTCAATTCCACCTTCTGGCAGAATGTCCAGAAGGGTGCCGATGCCGCCATGAAGGCCGGCGGGGGCAGCAACACCATGACCTTCCAGGGACCGGCTGCGGAATCCGCGATCGCCGACCAGGTCAACATGGTCGAGAACGCCGTCAACCGCAAGGTTTCCGGCATCGTGCTGGCGCCGTCCGATCCGGACGCACTGGTTCCGGCCGTCAAGAAGGCCTGGGAAGCCCGCATTCCGGTCATCATCGTCGACTCGCTGCTCGCCAAGGGATCCGAGCAGTATTACCAGTCGTTCCTCGCCACCGACAACAAGAAGGCCGGCGAGCTTGCCGCCAAGGCGCTGATCGACAAGGTGGGCAAGGAAGGCAAGATCGCCGTGATGTCCTACGTCGCGGGTGCCGGCTCGGAAATCGGCCGTGTCGGTGGCTTTACCGACTATATCAAGGCGAACTCGAAGCTGACCATCGTCGGACCGTTCTACTCGCAGTCCCAGATGGCGACCGCGCTCAACCAGACGACCGACGTGCTTGCCGCCAATTCCGACCTCAAGGGCATTTTCGGCGCCAACGAGCCGACGGCGATCGGCATGGGCCGCGCGCTGAAACAGTCCGGCAAGGCCGGCAAGGTGGTCGCGATCGGGTTTGACGGAAACCAGGACCTGCAGGAATTCGTGAAAGACGGAACGCTTTCCGCCATCGCGGTGCAGGGCTCCTTCCAGATGGGCGAACTCGGCGTCAAGACCGTGCTCCAGTCGATCAACAAGGAGAAGGTCGAAAAGTTCGTCGATACCGGTGTCGTCGTCGTCACCAAGGACAATATCGACAAACCGGAAGCCAAGAACGTTCTCTACTAACCTTACCCCCAGCGGGCGCGCATCGCGAATGGTGCGCGTCCGTGATCCTATTCCAAAGGACTTCGGACGATCCCATGAATGTCACCGAGCGCCGCAAGCTGCCCCACGCCTCCGTCGAATTGACCCAGATGGGGCTCGGCTGCGCGCAGATGGGCAGTCTCTACCACAAGACCTCTTACGAGGAATCGGCCGGCGCCTTTGGGGCCGCCTGGGAGGCGGGCATCCGTTATTACGATACGGCGCCCTTCTACGGATACACGCGCTCGGAGCGGCGGCTCGGCACCATGCTGACGGACCTGCCACGCGGCGACTTCGTGCTCAGCACCAAGGTCGGCCGGCTCATGCAGCCGGACGAGACGGTCGGCTCGCAGGAAGACGGATATGTCGAGCCGCTGCCCTTCCGGCCGGTCTTCGACTACAGCTATGACGGCATCATGTGGTCCTTCGAGGCAAGCCAGCAGCGGCTCGGCATCCTCAAGCCCGATATTCTCTACATCCACGATATCGGCAGCATGACCCATGGCGACCGGCATCAGCACTACTGGTACCAGCTGACCGCCGGTGGCGGCTTTCGCGCGCTGAAGAAGCTGCGTGAGGAAGGACTTACCAAGGCGGTTGGCCTCGGCGTCAACGAGTGGGAGATCATCCGCGACGCGATGCAGGTCTTCGATATCGACGTCGCCATGCTCGCCGGCCGTTATACGCTGCTCGAACAGCAGAGCCTCTCGTTCATGGACGACTGCGCCAGCCAAGGCGTCGGCATCGTGGTGGCCGGGCCGTTCAATTCCGGCCTGCTCGCCGGCAACCGCAAATTCAACTATGCCGACGCGCCGGCCGATATCCTCGCCCGCGTCGACGTGTTGCGGGCGGCCTGCGAGGAAGAGGGCGTCAGCCTGCAGGCGGCGGCATTGCAGTTTCCGCTGGCCCATCCGGCCGTGGTGACGGTCGTCTCCGGCGCACGCACCGCCGAACAGATCAAGGCGAATGTCGACTGGTTCGAAGAGCAAATCCCCGCCTCCTTCTGGTCCCGCCTGAAAACCCGCGGGCTGATCGCCGATGGCGCACCGCTACCCTGCCAGGGGGGCTGAACCATGCGGATCGACGCGCATCAGCATTTCTGGCGGATCGCGGACCGGACCGGCCAATGGCCGCCGGCCGAGCTTCAGGCAATTCACCGGGACTTCCTGCCCGGCGATATGCGCCCGCTTCTCGATGCCGCCGGCATCGACGGCACGGTGCTGGTGCAGACCATGGAGAGCGAGGCGGACACCGCCTTCATGCTCGATGTCGCCGACAAGACGCCCTTCATCCTCGGCGTGGTCGGCTGGACCGATATGAAGGCGCCCGGCGCGCCGGCAGCCATTGCCCGGCTGGCCCGGCATCCGAAGCTTAAAGGGCTGCGGCCGATGCTGCAGGATATCGCCGACGACCTCTGGATCAACGATCCGGCGCTCGATGCAGCCGTGGCAGCTATGTGCGAGCACAATCTGGTCTTCGACGCGCTGGTGCTGCCGCGCCACCTCGAACCGCTGCTTGCCTTCGCCCGGCGACACCCGGATCTGCCGATCGTCATCGACCACGGTGCCAAGCCGCCGATTGCTGAAGGCCGTTTCATCGACTGGTATGCGCGCATGAAAGTGCTCGCCGAACTGCCGAACGTTCATTGCAAGCTGTCCGGCCTGCTGACCGAGGCGGGCGACCAGAAGCCCCAGGCGGTTCGGCCTTATGCCGAAACCATTTTCGACCTGTTCGGCCGAGAACGGGTCATCTGGGGCAGCGATTGGCCGGTGCTGAGGCTTGCCGGAGATTACCAGACCTGGCTGGACCAATGCCTCGATATCGTGCCCGCCGACGCTCATGGCGAGGTCTTCGGCGGCAATGCCCAGCGTTTCTATCGACTCGGAGCGTAAGAGTATGCTGACTATCATCTGCGACGAACCAGGCAAACTCAGCGCCATCGACCGCCCCAAACCTCTTCGCGGCGAGGGTGAAGTGTTGGTGAAGCTGCGGCGCATCGGCGTCTGCGGTACCGACCTGCACATCTTCACCGGCAACCAGCCCTATCTCTCTTATCCGCGCGTCATGGGTCACGAGCTCGCCGGAACGGTCGAGGAAGCACCGGCCGGCAGTGCGCTTGAGGTCGGCGATACCGTCTCGATCATGCCCTATATCTCCTGCGGCCACTGCCATGCGTGCCTCAAGGGCCGGACCAATTGCTGCCGCAACCTCGGCGTCCTCGGCGTGCATCGCGACGGCGGCATGACCGAATATCTGAGCCTGCCGGAAGAATTCGTGCTGAAGGCCGAAGGCCTTTCGCTCGATCAGGCGGCCATGGTTGAGTTCCTGGCGATCGGCGCCCATGCGGTTGCCCGCGCCCGGATCGAGCCGGGACAGAGCGTTCTGGTCACCGGCGCCGGTCCGATCGGGCTGGCGGTCGCGATCTTCGCGACGCTTGAGGGCGCAGCGGTGACGCTTCTCGACAGCCGTGGCGACCGGCTGGACTTCGCCCGCCAGCAGCTTGGGCTCGCCTCCACGGTTCGACTTGGTCCGGACGACCACGATCAGCTCTCAGGCCTGACCGGCGGCGACTTCTTCGACGCCGTCTTCGATGCGACCGGCAATCCGAAAGCGATCGAACGCGGGTTCGGTTTCGTCGCCCATGGCGGCACCTACGTGCTCGTCTCGATCGTTTCGAGCGACATCACCTTTTCCGATCCGGAATTCCACAAGCGCGAGACGACGCTGCTCGGCAGCCGCAATGCGACGGCCGCGGATTTCGAGCGGGTGATGCAGGCCATGCGCGAGGGCAGGATCCCCGCGGCCCTGATCACCCATAGAATGGTGCTGTCGGAAGTACCGGAACGTTTTGCAGGACTGACTGATCCGGCGGCAGGCGTCGTCAAGGCGCTGGTGGAAGTCTGAAGGAGGCGATGATGCAGCGAATGGGCATGGTGATCGGCATCGAGCCGCAGATGATCGCGGAATACAAGCGCCTGCACGCCGCCGTCTGGCCGGACGTGCTCGCCCTCATCAGCCGCGCCAACATCCGGAACTATACGATCTTCCTGCGCGAGCCGGAGAACCTGCTGTTCGGCACCTGGGAATATCACGGCACCGATTTCGAAGCCGACATGGCAAAAATAGCCGCCGACCCTAAAAATCAGGAATGGTGGTCTCTCACCATCCCTTGCCAGAAGCCGCTCGACAGCCGCAAAGAAGGCGAGTGGTGGGCGATGATGGAAGAGGTCTTTCATCTGGATTGAGGATCTCCTCAATCAGACTGACGGCCCGCCAAAACGGTATGAGAACCGGCAATTCGAGGATAAGACATGACGATCAGACTTGATGGAAAAACCGCATTGGTGACCGCCGCAGGCCAGGGCATCGGCCGGGCGGCGGCGCTCGCCTTTGCAGAAGCCGGCGCGATGGTCCATGCAACCGATATCAATGAAGGCTTGCTGGCTGCGCTGCCGAAACTCGACAACCTGAGAACCGCAAGGCTCGACGTGCTGGATAACGCGGCCATCGTCGCCTGTGTCGAGCGCATCGGCACGGTCGACATCCTCTTCAACTGCGCCGGTTTCGTTCACGGGGGCTCGATCCTCGAGATGAAGGACAGCGACTTCGATTTCGCCCTCGACCTCAACGTCCGGGCGATGATCCGCACCATCCGGGCGGTGCTGCCCGGCATGCTTGCGAAAAGGGACGGCGCGATCATCAACATGTCTTCCGTCGCTTCCAGCATCAAGGGCGTGCCGAACCGCTTCGCCTATGGCGTCACCAAGGCCGCCGTGATCGGGCTCACAAAATCCGTCGCCGCCGATTATGTGACCGACGGCATCCGTTGCAACGCCATCTGCCCGGGCACCGTCGAAAGCCCTTCGCTACAGGACCGCATGCGGGCCCAGGGCAATTACGATGAGGCCCGCGCCGCCTTCATCGCCCGCCAGCCGATGGGCCGGCTCGGCACTCCGGAAGAAATCGCCGAGCTCGCCCTCTACCTCGCCGGCGCCACCTATACATCAGGCCAGGCTTACGCCATCGACGGCGGCTGGACCATCTGAGGCAATACGAGAGAACCATGACCCGCATCACCGATCTCCGCGTCTTCGATCTTCGTTTCCCCACATCGCAGAGCCTCGACGGCTCCGACGCGATGAACCCGGACCCGGATTATTCGGCGGCCTATGTCATCCTCGATACCGATAGCGGAGATCTTGCCGGACACGGCCTGACCTTCACGATCGGGCGGGGCAACGACATCTGCTGCATGGCGATCAAGGCGATGCGGCATCTGGTGGTCGGACAGGAACTCGAAACCTTCGCCAAGGCGCCCGGAAAATTCTGGCGGCATCTGACCAGCGACAGCCAGCTGCGCTGGATCGGGCCGGACAAAGGCGCCATCCACCTCGCCACCGGCGCCGTCGTCAACGCCTTCTGGGATCTGCTCGCCAAGCAGAAGGGCAAGCCGGTCTGGCAGCTGGTTGCCGAGATGTCGGCGGAAGAGATCGCCGATATCGTCGACTATCGCTACCTGACCGACGTGCTGTCGCGCGAGGATGCGCTGGCGATCCTGAAACGGGCGGAAGTGGGCAAGGCGGAGCGCATCGAGGTGCTGAAGCGCGAGGGTTATGCCTGCTACACGACGTCGGCCGGCTGGCTCGGTTATCCAGAAGAGAAGCTGCGCCGGCTGTGCAGGCAAGCCGTCGATGCAGGCTTCAACCATGTGAAGATGAAGGTCGGCCGCGATCTCGAAGACGATATCAGGCGCCTGACCATCGCCCGCGAAGTGATCGGTCCCGACCGTTACCTGATGATCGATGCCAACCAGGTCTGGGAGGTCGGCCAGGCGATCGACTGGGTCAACAAACTTGCCTTTGCAAAACCCTTCTTCATCGAGGAGCCGACCAGCCCGGACGACATTGCCGGCCACCGCAAAATCCGAGAGGCGATCGGTCCCGTAAAGGTCGCGACCGGCGAGATGTGCCAGAACCGCATCATGTTCAAGCAGTTCATCGCCGAAGGCGCGATCGACATCGTGCAGATCGATTCATGCCGCATGGGCGGGCTGAACGAGGTGCTGGCGGTGCTACTGCTCGCGGCGAAATACGGCCTTCCCGTCTGGCCGCATGCCGGCGGCGTCGGCCTGTGCGAATATGTGCAGCATCTGTCGATGATCGACTACATTGCCGTATCGGGCACCAAGGAAGGCCGGGTGATCGAATATGTCGACCACCTGCATGAGCATTTCGTCGAGCCCTGCATCATCGAAAACGCGGCCTATATGCCACCGGTGCGACCGGGTTTCTCGATCGAGATGAAACCGCAATCGATCGCCGACTACACCTTCAAGGGCTGATACAAGAGCACGCCCACGAGGATGCCGGCATCAGCCGGCATTCAGTTTTTCAAGCTCCGCGTTCACCTGCGCGCGCCATGCGCTGTTCTCCGTGAGAGCCTGGGGGATCAGGCCCGCAATCGCGAAGAAGGGTGCCGACGGATCCTCCGCCGTCATCCTGGCGGCGGCAGCCTTCAGCTCAGCCGCGCGCGGATCGTTGATCTCCGCAGTCTTGCGCGCATAGGCGATCCAGAGCGCCACAACGTAAGCCGCAGACGACGCATCTCCACCATTCGCCAGCGCTTCCACGGCGCCTGCGAAGATGCGCTGCGGCAGTTTCTGGGTGCCGTCCATGGCGATCTGCTGCGTCTTGTGGGCGATGGTCGGGTTCTCGAAGCGCTCGATCAGCTGGTCCATATAGCCGCCGAGATCGATGCCCGGCACCGGATCGAGTGTCTTCACCGCCTCCGCCATGTGGCGGCGCACCAGCGCCCGGTATTCCGGCACGGCCATCACGTCGCGGACGAATGTGAGGTCCTTCAACTGGCCGAGATAGGCAACCAGCGAATGGGAACCGTTGAGCAGCCGCAGCTTCATCTTCTCATAAGGCTCGACATCGTCGACGAAAAGCGCGCCGCCGGCCTCCCATTTCGGCCGGCCGGCCAGGAAATGGTCCTCGATCACCCATTGCATGAAGGGTTCCGTGCCGAGCGCCAGCCTGTCCTCGGCGCCGATCAGCGTTTCGGCAAGCTCCCGCGTCTCGTCGGTGGCGGCCGGCACGATGCGATCGACCATGCTGGACGGAAAGGCGCCGTGGCCGGCGATCCAGTTGGCGAGCGCCGGATCCCGGGCGCCGGCCAGTTCGATCACCAGCCGCCGCACGATCCGCCCGTTGGTCGGCAGGTTGTCGCAGCAAAGCACGGTAAAAGGCGGCAGGCCCGCGGCATGGCGGCGCGAAAGGCCTTCGACCAGATAACCGATCACACCTTTTGGCGAGGTCGGATCGTCAAGATCGGCCTTGACGGAGGGATGGGTGCGGTCGAGCCCGCCGGATACCGGGTCGATGCCATAGGCCTTTTCGGTGACGGTGATGGTGACGATCCGGATTGCCGGGTCGGCCATCAGCGCCAGGATTTCCGCCTGGTCCTCGACGCCCGACAGGCCTTTTGTGACCGAGCCGACGACCTGGGCGCTGTCGCCTGCGGCGCTGCGGGCAACCACAGAATAAAGCCCATCCTGCGCCGCAAGATCATGGACGATGTCGACCGAGCGTAAGCTGACGCCGACAATACCCCAGTCCCCGAACTCCGCGGCCAGCGCGGCATCCGTATAGACCGCCTGATGGGCGCGGTGGAATGCGCCAAGCCCGATATGCAGGATGCCGGGCTTCAGAAGAGCCCGGTCGAAACCGGGTGCGGTGACATGGGGGGCAAGTGCGGTGGAGGCGGAAAGGCGTGGCATTCTTTGATCATGATGCCCTGAAATACTCGCGGGCATCCTCCCTTATTGACGCCAGCAGTGATAGCCCTGCGCAAGTGCATGGGTCAACGGGCATAGTCCCGATACCTGCCCCCGAAAGCCGGAGATTCCAATCGGGGCGGCACGCAAGAGCCGGGAGCGGCGCTTTCAAAACATGCAAAATCTGATAGTGACGAACCATCGGGGCGCGGGGGCGCCCGGCACATCCACCGATAGACCGGAGACCGGCCGGGTCTTTGGCACGGACGTTGCGGACAGGGGGCATTCATGCGTTTTCTGGCAGTTGTTTCGGTGGCGTTCGGCTTGGCTCTGGCGGGCTGCTCGCAGGTAGCGGAAAAGGCGGAAAATGCCGCCAACCGGTCCTTCACCAGCTATGCGATGGGCCGCCCCTATGCGGAGGTGGCCAATGTCAACCAGTCGACCCTGGCGCGGCTTTCCGGCTCCGAGGCGACGTTCGGGCCGATGATCGGCACGACGCCGCTGAAGAACGGGATGACGATCTACCGGCATATCGCACCGGCAGCAACGACCGAGACCGGTTCGAGCTTCGGCGGGCTGGTCGGCCGCTCGACCGTGTCGCAGACCAACCGGCTTTCCTATTTCCTGGTCGGTGCCGACGGCATCATCAAGGACTGGGCGACCGGCGCGGTACAGGGCAATGTCAGCGACTGCGTGCAATATGTCGGCGGCATCATCAACCGCTGCGCCGACATGCGCCAGGTCGAGGCCTCGCTTGCACTCTACGACATGCGCGTGACGACCAGGGGCGGACAGCCGATCTCGGCCTGGGGAGAGCCGGCGGCGGCAGCCGCACCTCCGGCTGTGCCCGCGGCGCGCTGAGCCACTCGGCTTTCGCAGGTGGCGCCCCTTGGCGGCGGCTTTTCCGATATTATCTCCGGTCATGGCATCCGCTTTTTTCACGCCAGGAGACCGACAATGACCGCCCCGCATCCGTCCAAGACGCATATCGGCAATCACAAGCTCCATCCCGAAACGCAGATGCTGAACTACGGTTACGATCCGGAGCTTTCCGAGGGTGCGGTCAAGCCGCCGGTCTTCCTCACCTCCACCTTCGTGTTCAAGTCCGCCGAGGAGGGCCGCGACTTCTTCGACTTCGTCTCCGGGCGCCGCGAGCCGCCGGCGGGCACCGGGGCGGGGCTGGTTTATTCGCGCTTCAACCATCCCAACAGCGAGATCGTCGAGGACCGGCTGGCGGTCTATGAGCGCACCGAAAGCTGCGTACTGTTTTCCTCCGGCATGTCAGCGATCGCCACGACGCTAATGGCGTTCGTGCGCCCCGGCGACGCCGTACTGCATTCGCAGCCGCTTTATGGCGGCACCGAAACGCTGCTTGCGAAAACCTTCCTCAACATGGGTGTCGCGGCGGTCGGGTTTGCGGACGGAGTCAACGAGCAGTCGGTGACGGCGGCGGCCGAAGAAGCGATGGGCAAGGGCCGCGTCTCGGTGATCCTGATCGAGACGCCGGCGAACCCGACCAACAGCCTGGTGGACGTGGCGATGATCCGCCGGGTGGCCGAGGCGATCGGCGAAAAACAGGGCCATCGTCCGGTGATCGCCTGCGACAACACGCTGCTCGGCCCGGTCTTCCAGCGGCCGATCGAGCACGGGGCGGATATCTCGCTTTATTCGCTGACCAAATATGTCGGCGGCCATTCGGACCTGATCGCCGGCGCCGCACTCGGTGCCAAGGCGGTGATGAAACAGGTGAAGGCGCTGCGCGGGGCGATCGGCACGCAGCTCGACCCGCATTCCTGCTGGATGCTTGGCCGCAGCCTGGAAACACTGTCGATCCGCATGGAAAAGGCCAATACCAACGCGCTCGCCGTCGCCGATTTCCTGCGCGGACATCCGAATGTCGAGAACATCCACTACCTGCCCTATCACGACCCGGCATCGCCGGTCGGACAAGTATTTGCGGCGCAGTGCACGGGCGGCGGCTCGACCTTTTCCTTCGATATCAGGGGCGGCCAGCCGGCCTCGTTCCGGTTCTTGAACGCGCTGCAGATCTTCAAGCTGGCGGTGAGCCTCGGGGGCACGGAATCACTTGCCAGCCACCCCGCGACCATGACCCATTCCGGCGTGCCCGCCGAGGTGCGCTTAAGGATCGGGGTGCTCGATTCGACCATCCGCCTGTCGATCGGCATCGAGCACCCCGACGATCTGATCGCCGACCTGACGATCGCGCTCGACAAGGCGTGACGGGCACATGGTGCCGCCTGGAGACGGCCGGCATAGGGCGCCGTCATTCGCCTGCGTTCGGGCCTGCCGCTGCCACCCTCGGCTCGTCGTCGCCCTCGCCGCCGAGCCGCCTCATACCCGCCAGCACCTTCCGCTAACGCGCACCACCGGGGCCGATACAGCGCGGGAAGGCGCCGTGGCAACCTGGCTTGGCGCGATGCGCTTCCGAAAGCAACCCCTCTGCAGGCTTGGCCCGGCGGCAGGAAGAACGGTCGCAGTTTTCCAGAAGCCGAGATAGGTCTTGAAATACTGATGAGCTTCTGGACCTCGCGGGATTTCCAGCTTTTCGCCAACGCTTTGAACTCGGCCCAGGCCGATCCGGGCAGATAGGGTGCTTTGTCCTTCCTCCAAGAGGCGCAAGCACTCCAACAGTTGGCGGTCAGTGGCCGCTGGCCTCGCGCAGGAGCCGAGATACAGCAGCCGATCGACGGTTGTTGGCTATCTCGGCAGCACCGAGCCGCAAAGGGCTGCCGAGGCGACCGCCTTCATTGCATGGCGGGATGCCGCATTGGACTACTTGTTCCAGAACTTCGCCGCCGACGAGGCCGGCGAAGCAGCGCCGTCGACCATTGAAGACTTCATCAGCGGCATAGGCGCCGATTGCCTTGCCGAGCTTCAAGGGAGAATAGCTGCCCATGCAAGGGCCTGCGCCGGTCCGCCGTGGTGCAGGCCCCCAACCTGACGCAGAACAAACAGGTTCAAAAAGAAGAGGGCTCGCCCGTTTTTCCCGTTCGAGCCCTCAACAGTCTCTTGGCGGTGGGAACATCGCAGATAACCTGAGATACGTCATCCCCCGTTCAGGTTACGCCAAATGACGTAATCTCGCTCGCCGGCATGCCGGTCTGGTGGCTCCCAGCCGCCAAGAAGGCGCGCTTTAACCGTCGCATGTACAGTGAGCGCGGCGGGATGTACCTCACCTCAACAGGTCGTGCCTCGAAGGGGTAGCTGTCCCGCACGGGTAGGGCAATCGTCGGTACGTCGCTGATCGGAGCCAAAGGCGCAACACCTCACGACCAGGAGGCGATCGACGACACGGTCGCTGGTGTGTGGGGGGATTGCCGGGGGACCGGCGTCTGGACGCAGGGCGAGTGCCTGGCACATGACCAGAAAACGGCGAAGACGTTGCGTCCCGGACAAAGATCCAGCCCGCCGCGGCGGAAGTGCCGTGCACGGCCTCTCCCGCAGGGGGTAACCGCCGAGACATCAAAGAGCAGCTGGCAAGTTTGACTGGACCGCAGGATGAGACAGGCTGCTCGGAGTTCGGCATTTTGGAAACGTCATTACTCCAGCGATGCCAATGCTCGCAATGACCGCGAAGTTCGCAACGTATGGGACGATGCGTCTCCTTGGTGGAGCCTTTCTGCTCCGGGCAACTGGCCACGGTCCGTATGGACCCTCATCGTTGCTGGTGTAGTAAATCAGTCCAATCACCATATGCAGCAACACCGACAATGTAGCCATGGACAACCAAAGAAGACCGCTGGTTAGATAGCTCGCGCCGCAGGTTGCAAATGTACCAGCAATATCAATATCCGTGGCAGCAAGATAAATTCTCCTTACTGGATGAAACGCAACCATCGAAACTGCCAAATAGTAAACGGCTACGGCCTTGTCCCTCCAAATGCTCATTGTTATCGATCCATTTGCAGTTCGCCGTCTCAGGCCTGAAGATCCTAAGTAGTCCGGCGCCTTATCCCATGCGAGTTCCGGTGAGCAACGGGGGCATGGTATGCCGGCGGCGCCGCACGGGCATCCTTGTGTTCCCGTGAATGGCTTTGTTGGGTGAGACTAGCATACCCACCCAGTGTCGCGGCAGTCTTTGCATGCAGTCTTTGCAACCGGGGTGCTCGCGCCAGTGCTCGAAATGCACCGCGGCGGACGGACAGGTGACCTGTCCCTCATCCAGGGACGCTGGTCAAGGCACGCCCTGTCGGACAATAGATCGCCCCCACTCCTCCCCGGCAGGATTTCCCGCGGAGAGTCCGAGCGGAAATCAAGTAAACTGGAAATCCCCCAACTGAAGGCTTGATAAGAGCACGTTCTGCAGCGTGATGGTATTGTCCGCATCGGCCGTAATGAGCGTATCGCCGCCAGATTGGTTGGATGCGGCGAGAAGCGATGCCCAATCGGCAAAGATGCTGTCATCGATCTTGATCGTGTCATGTGCCGTACCGGTTGCCACGAAATTTGTGATCGTATCGTGGCCCCAGTCTGGCAGATACACGAAGATGTCTGCGGCCGCTCCACCAGTGAGAGTATCGTTGCCTGCGCCACCCGTTAGCGTGTTGGAGCCCGCACCGCCGACGATAAGGTTGTCGAGCTCGTTACCGATGCCCGTGAATGCTGCCTTGCCCGTATAGATGAGGTTTTCCACATCACCGATGGTGCCCAATGTGTAGCTGGCAAGAGAAACCCGCACGGTATCGATGCCTTCATCAGTGTTTTCGGTGACGGTATCGCCGGCGTTGTCGACCACATAGGTGTCGTCGCCGCTGCCGCCGATCAGCGTGTCGGCGCCGGTCCCGCCGTTCAGCGTATCATTGCCGACCCCACCGGTGATCATGTTGGCTAGCCCATTGCCCGTGCCGGTGAAGTTTTCAGATCCCGTGTAGGTGAGGTTCTCGATATTCGCCAATGCAGCGATCGAATAGGTAGCGAGCGACGTCCGGATCTCGTCCGTGCCGGCTCCGGCTGCCTCCGTAACCACATCGGTCGCCATGTCGACGATGTAGGTATCGTTGCCGAGCCCGCCGACCAAGGTATCGGCGCCCGCGCCACCATCCAGGGTATCGTTGCCGGTTCCGCCGGTAATGACGTTCGCCAATGAATTTCCTGTTCCGGAAAAATCGCCGGTACCCGTAAAGGTCAGGTTCTCCACGTTGGCGACGTTGGTCAGCGCATAGGCAGAAAGCGCCGTCTTGACCAGATCGGTGCCTTCATTGACCACCTCCGTGACGACATCGGCGGCATCATCAACGATGTAGGTGTCGTTTCCGACACCGCCGATCAATATGTCTGCTCCTGCCTTTCCATCCAGCGTATCGGCGCCGACGGCGCCCCTGATTGTATTGGCGAGGCTGTTGCCTGTTCCGGCAAATGCTGCTGCGCCGGTATATGTCAGATTCTCAAGATTGCCAGCAATCGTATAGGCAGCCAGCGCGGTCCTGACGGTATCGGTGCCTTCGTCGGCGTTTTCGGTGACGGCGTCGGCGGCATTGTCGACGATGTAGGTATCGTCGCCGGTACCGCCGATCAGGACATCGGCGCCAGCCTTGCCGTCCAGCGTGTCGTCGCCGTCGCCACCCGACAGCGTGTCGACGGCAGCCCCGCCGGTGATCGTGTTGTCGAGGGCATTGCCCGTCCCGGCAAAGGCCACCGTACCGGTGAAGGTCAGGTTCTCGACATTGTCGGCAAGCGTGTAGCTCGCCAGTGCCGTCTGCATCGTGTCAGTGCCCTCAGCGGCACTCTCGACGATGGCGTCGGCAGCGTTGTCGATGATATAGATGTCGTTGCCGCTGCCGCCGATCAGCGTATCGGCGCCGGCCCCGCCGTTCAGCGTGTCGTTGCCCGCCCCGCCGGTGATCGTGTTGGCAAGCACATTGCCGGTGCCCAGGAAATTGCCGCTGCCCGTGTAGGCAAGGTTCTCGACATTGACGGCAAGCGTCAGCGCGGCAAGCCCGGTCTGGACCGTATCGCTGCCCTCGTTTGCCAATTCCGTCACCACGTCGGTGGCGATGTCGACGATGTAGGTATCGTCGCCGGTGCCACCGATCAGCGTGTCGACGCCTGTCCCGCCATCCAGCGTGTCGTTGCCCGCAGCCCCGGTCAGTCTGTCGGCTGCCGCTCCGCCCTTGATAATGTTGTCAAGCGTATTGCCGGTGCCGGTAAAGGCTGCCGCGCCCGTCGAGGTCAGGTTCTCGACATTGGCTCCCAGCGTGTAGGAGGCCAGGTTCGTCTGCAGCGTGTCGATACCCTCGTCGGCATTCTCGACGACGATGTCGCCGGTACTGATGACATAGGTGTCGTCGCCCGCCCCGCCCTTCAGCGTGTCGACACCCGTTCCGCCGGTCATGACGTTGTTCAGCGCATTGCCATTGCCGGCAAAGGCTGCCGTGCCGGTCTTGGTGAGGTTCTCGACATCGGTCCCAAGCATGTAGCTTGTGAGGTTCGTCTGCACCGTGTCGGTGCCCTCGTCGGCGTTCTCGGTAACGGTATCGCCGGCATTGTCGACGACGTAGATATCGTTGCCCGTGCCACCCGAAAGCGTATCCGCTCCGGCGCCGCCGTTCAGTGTGTCATTGCCCGCATCGCCAGAGAGCGTGTCGTCGCCAGCTCCGCCGGTGATGACGTTGTCGAGAGTGTTGCCGGCGCCCGTAAAGCCCCCGCTTCCGGTGAAGGTCAGGTTCTCGACATTGGCGATCGCCGCCAGCGAATAGCTCGCAAGATCGGTCTTCATGACATCGGTGCCGCCGCCGGATGCCTCGACCACTACATCGC
Organism: Neorhizobium sp. T25_27; assembly: GCF_002968565.1. NCBI lineage: Bacteria > Pseudomonadati > Pseudomonadota > Alphaproteobacteria > Hyphomicrobiales > Rhizobiaceae > Neorhizobium > Neorhizobium sp. T25_27. Next base: position 572 of record NZ_PVBJ01000020.1, on the reverse strand, counting down.
CCAGGGTATCGACGATATAGGTGTCATTGCCGCCACCGCCGATCAGCGTATCGGCGCCGGCCTTGCCGTCGAGCGTATCGGCCCCCGCCCCGCCGGTGATCACGTTCACCGCGCCATTGCCGCTGCCGGTAAACGCCGCCGTTCCCGTATAGGTCAGGTTCTCGACATTCGTTCCAACGACATAGCTCGCAAGCGTCGTCTGGACCGTGTCCGTGCCCTCGTTCGGGTTCTCGACGATGATGTCGGTCGCAACATCGACCACATAGGTGTCGTCGCCCACCCCGCCCGACATCGTGTCGGAACCTGCTCCGCCCATCAACGTGTCGGCGCCCGCGCCGCCGCTTAGATTGTCGGCAGCCGCGCCGCCCCGGATCGTGTTGTCGAGGCCATTGCCGATCCCGGTGAATGCCGCCACGCCGGTATAGGTCAGGTTCTCGACATCGGCGACCGCCGCCAGCGAGTGGTTGGCGAGTGCGGTCCTTATCGTATCCGTACCTTCATCAGTGTTTTCGGTGACAGTATCACCGGCGTTGTCGACCACATAGGTGTCGTCGCCCGCCCCGCCGACACGC